>JABDMN010000076.1 GCA_013001485.1 Acidimicrobiia bacterium | reverse complement strand
CGATGGCCAAGGAGAAGTTTGAGCGTTCGAAGCCGCATGTGAATGTGGGGACGATGGGTCATATTGATCATGGGAAGACGACGTTGACGGCTGCGATCACGAAGGTGTTGTCGGAGACTGGTGGGGGCACGGAGTTCACGTCGTTCGACAATATTGATAAGGCTCCTGAGGAGCGTGAGCGGGGTATCACGATTGCGATTGCGCATGTGGAGTATGAGACCCCGAATCGTCACTATGCGCATGTGGATATGCCGGGTCACGCTGATTATGTGAAGAACATGATTACGGGTGCTGCGCAGATTGATGGCGCGATTTTGGTGGTGTCTGCTGCTGATGGTCCGATGCCTCAGACTCGTGAGCATGTGTTGTTGGCGCGTCAGGTGGGTGTGCCGTTCATTGTTGTGTTTATGAACAAGGTGGACATGGTGGATGATCCTGAGCTTTTGGATTTGGTGGAGCTCGAGGTTCGTGAGTTGTTGTCTGAGTATGAGTTCCCTGGTGATGATTTGCCGGTGGTGCGTGGTTCTGCGTTGAAGGCGTTGGAGGGTGACGCTGAGGCTGCTGCTCAGGTTGTTGAGTTGATGGAGGCGGTGGATTCGTATGTTGAGGAGCCGGTTCGCGATACGGAGAAGCCTTTCCAGATGCCGATTGAGGATGTGTTTTCGATTACGGGTCGTGGGACTGTGGTGACGGGTCGTGTGGAGCAGGGCACGTTGCATGTTTCTGATCAGGTGGAGATTGTTGGGATTCGTGAGACTCAGGCGACGACGGTGACTGGGATTGAGATGTTCCGTAAGTTGTTGGATGAGGGTCGTGCTGGGGACAATGTGGGGTTGTTGTTGCGTGGTACGGGTAAAGAGGATGTGGAGCGCGGTCAGGTGATTTGTGCTCCTGGGTCGATTACGCCTCATACGAAGTTTGAGGCTCAGGTGTATGTGTTGACCAAGGATGAGGGTGGGCGTCATAACCCGTTCTTTGATGGGTATCGGCCGCAGTTCTATTTCCGGACGACGGATGTGACTGGTGCGGTGGAGTTGCCGTCGGGGACTGAGATGGTGATGCCGGGTGATAACACGGAGATGACGGTGGAGTTGATTGCTCCGATCGCGATGGATGAGGGTTTGCGGTTCGCGATTCGTGAGGGTGGCCGGACGGTTGGTGCCGGCCGCGTCATCAAGATCCTCGAATAGATACGCACACGGGCTGATAGAGAGACAGGCACATGGCAAACGAGCATCGGATTCGGATACGCCTCAAGGCATACGATCACAACGTGATCGATGAGTCCGCGCGCAAGATCACTGAGACCGTGTTGCGCACTCAGGCGAAGATCAAGGGGCCGGTGCCGCTGCCGACCAAGATCCACAAGTACTGCGTTATCCGCGGACCACACGTGGACAAGGACAGCCGCGAGCACTTCGAGCTCCGGATCCACCGCCGTCTCATCGACATCCTCGAGCCGACCCCGAAGACCGTCGATTCGCTGATGCGTCTCGATCTGCCTGCGGGCGTCGAGGTGGAGATCAAGACATGAAGGCCATCATGGGCGAGAAGCTCGGTATGACGCAGCTCTTCGACGAGGAGTCGAAGGTGATTCCGGTAACGGTCATCAAGGCCGGTCCCGTGCGCGTCGTGCAGGTCAAGACCGAGGCCACCGACGGGTATGACGCCATTCAGATCGCGTTCAAGCCTCTCAAGTCGGTCTCGAAGGCGAACCAGGCTCAGGCCGGGCATTACGCCAAGGCCGGGCTCGATCCGCACCGCCATGTGCTGGAGGTTCGTGTCGACGACGCGTCCGAATTCAAGGCGGGGCAGGAGATCACTGTCGGAGACGTGTTCGAACTCGGCATGAAGGCCGACGTCACCGGGTACACCAAGGGCAAGGGATTTGCGGGCGTCATGGAGCGCCACAACTTCAAAGGTCAAGGGGCCTCCCATGGTGCGCACCGCGTTCACCGCGCTCCTGGCTCGATCGGTGCTGCCAGCACGCCGTCGCGGGTATTCCGCGGCAAGCGGATGGCGGGACGTCTCGGCGGTACTCGTCAGACACATCTCAACCTCGATGTGGCGGCGATCGACCCCGAGCGCAACCTGCTGATGCTGCGAGGCGCCATCCCCGGACCCAAGGGTGCCGTCGTGGTCATCAGGGAGGCGGTGAAGGCCAGTGCCTAGCGCAGAGATGTTCAACACTGCCGGCAAGCGCGTCGACGTCGTCGATCTCGACGAGAGTCTCTTTGGAGTCGAGCCAAACGTGCCCGTCATGCACCAGGTCGTCAACGCTCAGTTGGCCGCCGCTCGTGCCGGCACCCATTCCACGAAGACTCGTGCTGAGGTTCGTGGTGGTGGGCGCAAGCCGTGGCGTCAGAAGGGGACGGGTCGTGCTCGGCACGGCTCCATCCGTTCGCCGCAGTGGGCCGGCGGTGGTGTGGCGCATGGCCCCAAGCCGCGCGACTACTCGCAGCGGACGCCAAAGAAGATGAAGCGGCTGGCGTTGCGCTCGGCTCTGTCAGCCCGTGCGGCCGATGAGCAGATCAAGGTCGTCGACGAATTCGACTGGGAAGGCCCGAAGACCAAGCAGGCCAAAGGCCTCCTGGAGTCGATCGGCCTGCCCGGCAAGGTCCTGCTCGTCATCGATCACGGCGACGAGGTCACTGAGAAGAGCTTCAAGAATCTGCCGACCACCCGGCTGTCGCGACCGCTTCGTCTGACCACCTATGACGTGCTGTGGGCCGACACCGTTCTGTTTTCGAAAGATGCGCTCGACAAGCTGGTCGCTGGGCCGCCGAAGGGTTCCAAAGCCCCGGTCGCTGAAGCCGAACCGCAGGTCGTCGCCGATGACGCCGGAGGTGAGGAAGAGTGAAGGATCCTCGCGACGTCGTCTTGCGCCCCGTGGTGTCTGAGAAGTCGTACGACCTCATCCAGGATGAGAACACGTACACCTTCGTCGTCCACCCGACGGCGAACAAGACCGAGATCAAGCAGGCAATCCAAAAGATCTTCGACGTTCAGGTCGACAGCGTCCGGACCATCAACCGCCGTGGCAAGCTCAAGCGCCAGGGCTGGGTGACCGGACGTCGGCCGAACGTCAAACGAGCCCTCATCAAGCTGCGTGAGGGCAACACGATCGACATCTTCGAGGTATGACATGGGCGTAAAGAAACACAAGCCGACTTCTCCGGGCCGTCGATTCCAGACGGTGTCCGACTTCGCGTCCATCACGAAGTCGAAGCCCGAGAAGACGCTGCTCGAAGGGAAGAAGCGCTCATCCGGCCGCAACTCATACGGTCGGATCACGTCGCGTCACCGTGGTGGTGGCCACAAGCAGCGCTATCGCATCGTCGACTTCCGTCGTACGAAGGACGGCGTGCCCGCCAAGGTCGCCGGTATCGAGTACGACCCCAACCGCAACGCTCGTATTGCATTGCTCCACTATCTGGACGGCGAGAAGCGGTACATCATCGCTCCGGTCGGCCTCGAGACGGGCGACATGCTCGAGTCTGGTTCCAGCGCCGAGATTCGTGTTGGGAACGCGTTGCCTCTGCGCAACGTCCCCACGGGATCGATCGTCCACGCCGTGGAGATGCGTCCCGGTGGTGGAGCCAAGCTCGGCCGCTCAGCCGGAGCCGCAATCCAGCTGATGTCCAAGGAAGGCGGGATGGCCTTGTTGCGCTTGCCTTCGGGCGAGATGCGCCAGGTGCAGCTCGACTGTCGGGCAACCATCGGTCAGGTCGGAAACACCGATGCCGAGCTCGTCAAGATCGGCAAGGCCGGCCGTAGCCGTTGGAAGGGCAAGCGCCCGCAGACCCGTGGCGTGGCCATGAACCCGGTCGACCACCCACTTGGTGGTGGCGAGGGTCGCAGTTCCGGCGGTCGACATCCGGTCAGCCCCTGGGGCAAGCCGGAGGCGCGCACCCGCAAGAAGAACAAGGCCTCGAGCAAGTACATCGTCCGCCGACGCACGAAGAAGGGAAGGAAGTAATGGCCCGCAGCCTCAAGAAGGGGCCCTTCGTCGACGAACACCTTCTCGAGAAGGTCGAATCGGCGAACGCCTCGGGCGACAAGCGGGTCATCCGGACCTGGAGTCGCCGTTCGACAATCATTCCAGAGATGGTCGGCCTCACCCTGGCCGTCCACGACGGCCGCAAGCACGTCCCGGTGTATGTCACCGAGTCGATGGTGGGCCACAAACTCGGCGAGTTCGCTCCGACGCGCACGTTCCGCGGACACACCGGCGAGAAGGCGGTTGTCCGTCGATGAAGGCCACCGCCCACGCCCGTTTCGTGCGCCAGTCGCCTTTCAAGGTGCGGCGCGTGTTGGACCTCGTCCGCGGCTTGCCCGTGACCGAGGCCGAGCACGTGCTGGCGTTGACGAACCGACGGGCCGCCGATCCGATCATGAAGGTCTTGAAGTCAGCTGTCTCCAACGCCGAGCACAATCTGGCGCTCGACGCTGACGAGCTATTCATTGCCGAGGCCTTCGCCGATGAGGGTCCCACCCTCAAGCGGTTCCGGCCCCGGGCGCGGGGGAGGGCAACCCGCATCGAGAAGCGCACCAGCCACATCACCATCGTGGTGGGCACCGAGGAGGACGAGGACTGATGGGACAAAAGATCCATCCATACGGCTTGCGCCTCGGGATCACCACCGACTGGAAATCCCGCTGGTACGCCGAAAAGGACTATGCAGACAACGTTGTCGAAGACGCCAAGATCCGTGACTTCCTGCGCGGTGAGCTCACCCGTGGGGCCGTGTCACGTATCGAGATCGAGCGGATCGGCGACAAGAAGATTCAGATCGACGTGCACACCGCACGTCCCGGTGTGGTCATCGGCCGATCCGGCTCGGAGGCCGAGCGGCTTCGCAGCGCCCTGGAGAAGATGACTGGCCGCTTGGTCAAGTTCAACGTCATCGAGGTCCAGAACGGCGAAACCGACGCTGCACTCCTGGCCCGTTCTGTTGCCGATCAGCTCGAGGGTCGTGTTTCGTTCCGTCGGGCAATGAAGCGGACCGTGCAGACGGCGCTCAAAGCCGGCGCCCAGGGCGTGCGCGTCCAGGCATCTGGCCGTCTTGGCGGCTCCGACATGGGCCGTCGCGAGTGGTATCTCGAGGGCCGCGTCCCGTTGCACACTCTTCGTGCTGATGTTGACTACGGCCAGGCCACCGCTCGTACGACTGTTGGTGCGATCGGTATCAAGGTGTGGGTGTACAAGGGAGACGTGCTCCCGTCACTCGCAGCCAGCCGCGAGAAGATCGCCGCCGAGGCGCGTCTCGCTGCCGGTGGGCCGGCCAAGCGTCGGGCAGCATCACCCAAGGCCCGGGCCGAACGCGCTGCAGGCGCCGATCGCTCAGGTCGACTCATCGAGGCCGGCGGCGGCAAGCGTTTGGTCGAGGCCGGCGGCGGTAAGCGCACCGGTGGTAAGCGACTGATCGAGGCCGGTGGCGGCAAGCGCATGCCATCGGCTGCCGAGGCCAAGTCCGAGCTTGACGAGGCACGCGCCGATGTCACGGTCGAGGGCGGGGCTGCGCCGACCGCCGCTGCCACGACTGAGGCTGTTTCCGAGACACCCGCCCCGGAGGCTTCGGCCCCGGAGGCTGCGGCAGCGGCGGCACCTGAGGCTTCGGCCCCGGAGGCTGCGGCAGCGGCGGCACCTGAGGCTCCCGAGCCGGAAGATGCGCCGGTGGCCGACGACAAGGCCGGCGACGAGGAGTCCGAGTGACATGTTGATGCCGAAGCGGACCAAGTACCGCAAGACACAGAAGGGCCGTATGCGTGGAAAAGCGCAGCGCGGTTCGAGAGTGGTCTTTGGCGAGTTCGGGCTCCAGTCGATGGAGCCGGGATGGATCACCGCACGTCAGATCGAGGCCGCCCGTATCGCCATGACCCGAACCATCAAGCGTGGCGGCAAGGTGTGGATCACGATCTTCCCCGACAAGCCGATCACCGAGAAGCCTGCTGAGACGCGCATGGGGTCAGGCAAGGGAAGCCCTGAGTACTGGGTCGCCGTTGTGCGCCCTGGTCGCATCATGTTCGAGATGTCGGGTGTTGACGAAGAGCTTGCCCGCGAAGCAATGCGCCGTGCCAGCCACAAGCTGCCCGTGCGCACGAAGTTCGTCAGGCGGGAGGACATATGAATGCTGCCGACCTCCACAAGCACTCGTGGGACGAGCTTCGCGGCATGCTCGGCGAGGCGAAGGAAGAGTTGTTCAACCTCCGCTTCCAGCTTGCCACCAACCAGCTCGACAACACGGCGCAGATACCGGCCGTCAAGCGAGACATCGCCCGTATCCGCACTGTCATGCGCCAGCAGGAGCTCACCGCCTGGCGTGATCAACAATCTTCGGAGGACTCATGAGTGATCGCACCCGTCGCAAGACGCGAGTTGGCGTCGTCGTTTCGGACGCACGCCAGAAAACGGTTACCGTTGAGGTCCGCGATTCGAAGCGGCACGCACTGTACGGAAAGACTGTGCCGGTTCGGAAGCGGTTCCATGCTCACGACGAGTCTTTCGAGGCGCGCGTCGGTGACACGGTCCGCATCGTGGAAACCCGTCCTATTTCGAAGTCGAAGCGGTGGCGGGTGGAAGAAGTTCTGGAGCGAGCTCGATGATCCAACAAGAGAGCCGGCTGAAGGTGGCGGACAATTCGGGGGCCCGTGAGGTCCTCTGCATCCGCGTGCTTGGTGGCTCGGGTCGTCGCTATGCCGGGCTCGGTGATGTCATCGTGGCCACGGTGAAGGATGCCAATCCCGGAGGCGGCGTGAAAAAGGGCGAGGTCGTCAAGGCTGTCGTCGTGCGCACCCGCAAAGAAGTGCGGCGCACCGATGGCACCTATATCCGCTTCGACGACAACGCCTGCGTGCTCATCAACGACCAGCAACAGCCCCGCGGAACCCGCATCTTCGGGCCCGTGGGCCGCGAGCTACGCGACAAGCGCTTCATGCGCATCGTCTCGTTGGCTCCGGAGGTGATGTGATGAAGATTCGTTCAGGCGACACCGTCCGAGTGATGGCCGGCAAGGACGCCGGTCGTGAGGGCAAGATCGCCCGCGTGTTCCCTGACCGCAACAAGGTCATCGTCGAAGGCGTCAACACCGCTCGCAAGCATCAGCGTGCGACCGGCGAGACGATGCAGGGCGGGATCATCGACAAGGACATGCCCATCGACGTTTCCAACGTGATGATCATGTGCGCCTCGTGCGATGGCCCGACACGCATTGCGAGCCGCTTCGATTCCGATGGCAACAAGCTGCGGATCTGTAGGCGCTGTGGAGAGGACCTCTGATGGAACCCCGTCTCAAGACCAAATACCGCGACGAGGTGCGCGACTCCCTGTTGAAGGGCCTTGCGCTCGAGAATGTCATGCAGGTGCCCACGCTCGACAAGATCGTCGTGAACATGGGAGTCGGCGACGCCGCGGGCGACAAGAAGCTCATCGGTGCCGCTGTGACAGACCTCTCGATCATCACGGGCCAGCAGCCCAAGGTGTCGATTGCGACGAAGTCCATCGCCAACTTCAAGTTGCGCGAAGGCATGGCGATCGGGGCTTCCGTGACACTGCGGGGGAACCGCATGTGGGAATTCTTCGACAGGCTGATCGCCATCGCCATTCCCCGTGTCCGTGACTTCCGTGGCCTCAACCCCCGGTCGTTCGACGGCCGTGGCAATTACACGTTCGGCGTCACCGAGCAGCTCATCTTCCCGGAGATCGATTACGACCAGGTCCAGAAAGTGCGTGGGATGGACATCACCATCTGCACCACCGCCACCAACAACGAGCATGGCGCCGCCCTGCTCGAGGCGTTTGGCTTTCCGTTCCGCAAGCAGCAGGCAGGCGTCTGATGGCAAAGAAATCACTCATCGCAAAGGCAAACCGCAAGCCGAAGTTCAGTTCGCGGGCGTACAACCGGTGCCGCCGGTGTGGTCGTCCCCGGGCGTACCTTCGCAAGTTCGGCATGTGCCGCATCTGTGTACGCGAGCTGGCCCACCGTGGCGAGCTCCCCGGAGTCAGAAAGTCGTCCTGGTAAATGAATACCGATCCAATCGCTGACATGCTCACCCGGCTTCGCAACGCCAATCTGGCGCTGCACCCCCGGGCGACGATGCCTGCATCCAAGATCAAGCAGTCGATTGCCCAGATCCTCAAGGACGAGGGTTATGTCGACGGTGTCGACGTCGAGGGTGAGGGTGCCCGCAAGGAGCTCGTTGTGACTCTGAAGTACGGCAAGGAGCGCGCTCGCACCATCAAGGGGCTCAACCGCATCTCCAAGCCGGGCCACCGCGTGTACTCGGCCGCGACCGACCTGCCGCGTGTGCAGGGCGGGCTCGGCGTTTCCATCGTGTCGACGTCCGAGGGTTTGCTCACCGACCGTGAAGCCCGCCGCCGCAATGTGGGTGGCGAGATCATCTGTGAGGTGTGGTGATGAGCCGCATCGGTAGCGCCCCCGTCGCGTTGGTCTCCGGTGTGGAGGCCACGATCAAAGGGCAGACCCTCGCCATCAAGGGCCCCAAGGGGACCCTGGAGCGCAAGCTGCACGATGCTGTCAGCATCGAACTGGTCGAAGACGAGCTGCGACTGACCCGCAAGGACGATGAACGCGAATCGCGTGCCCTCCACGGCCTGTCTCGGGCGCTCGTCGCCAACATGGTCACCGGAGTCTCCGAGGGATTCTCCAAAGAGTTGCAGCTGGTCGGCGTCGGCTATCGCGCAGCGATGAAGGGCAAGCAGATCGAGCTTCAGGTCGGTTTCTCCCACAACGTGCTGCTCGACATCCCCGACGATGTGAGCGTCGAGACTCCGGAACAGACCCGCATCATCGTGTCGGGCATCTCCAACGAGTCAGTCGGTCAGTTCGCTGCCAACGTGCGCCGGGTGCGGCCGCCAGAGCCCTACAAGGGCAAGGGCATCCGCTACTCCGACGAGGTTGTCCGCCGCAAGGCCGGGAAGGCAGGTGTCACCGCATGAGCAAGTCCCGCGCCACCGCACGCCGTCGGCGTCACTTCCGGGTTCGCAAGAAGATCCGGGGCACCGCAGCTCGTCCCCGTCTCGCGGTCTACAAGTCCAACCGCTACATCTATGCGCAGGTCATCGACGACGACCAGTCCGCCACGCTGGCCGCGGCGACCTCACACGAGAAGAAGCTGCGCAAGAAAGCTCTCAACAAGGAAACCGCTGCCGAGGTGGGCAAGCTCCTCGCGGAGCGGGCCAAGGCCGCCGGTGTCGAAGAGGTCGTCTTCGACCGAGGCGGTTTCCCGTACCACGGCCGGCTCAAGGCCCTCGCAGACGCTGCCCGCGAATCGGGCCTGAAGCTCTAGGAGTACAAGCATGGATCGCGATCGCAACAGATCAGAGTTCGACGAACGAGTCATCAACATCAACCGGGTCGCCAAGGTCGTCAAGGGTGGCCGCCGGTTCTCGTTCACCGCGCTCGTCGCGGTCGGCAACGGCAAAGGCAAGGTCGGCATTGGCTACGGCAAGGCCACCGAGGTTCCCACCGCCATCCAGAAGGGCATGGAGCTCGCACGTCGCGGCATGGTCGACGTCCCCATGGCAGGGACGACGGTCATTCACAAGAACATCGGCGTTCACGGGGCTTCCCGCGTACTCCTCAAGCCGGCTGCTCCCGGTACCGGCGTCATCGCCGGCGGAGCGGTGCGTCAGATCCTCGAGGCCGCCGGTATCCGCGACGTTCTCGCCAAGTCGCTCGGTTCGCCGAACCACATCAACGTCGCGAAAGCGACGATGAACGCCATCATCACACAGCAGCGTCCTGACGAGGTCGCCAAGGCCCGCGGCATCTCGGCCGAAGAGGCATTCCCTCCGGCACTGCTGGCGGCCTATCGCTCGTCTGAGATGATGAAGACCACTGGCGGCGGTGACAGCTGATGGCAAAGCAGCTGAAGATCACGCTCGTGAAGAGCACTATCGGACAGAAGCCCAAAACGCGGGCCACGATCGAGACGCTGGGTCTCCGCAAGATCAACCAGGTCACGGTTCGCCCTGACACCCCCGATGTGAGGGGTCTCATCAATCGTGCCAGTCACCTGTTGGACGTCGAGGAGGTCTCGTGAAACTCCATCACCTCAAGCCTGCCGAGGGATCGCGCAAGCGCAAGATCCGCGTCGGCCGTGGTGAGAGCGGGCGACGCGGCAAGACCGCCGGTCGCGGTACCAAGGGTCTGAAGGCCCGTAGCAAGGTTCGTCGCGGGTTCGAGGGCGGACAGATGCCGCTCCAGCGCCGGCTGCCGAAGCTGAAGGGGTTCAGGAACCCCAACAAGGAGTACTTCGCTGTCATCAACGTCGAGCGTCTCGACGAGTTCGACGACGGATCAACGGTCGGACCAGCCGAGTTGCGGGATCGTGGGCTCATCAAGGCTCGTGGCCGGGTGAAGGTCCTCGGCGAGGGTGACTTGAAGCACAAACTGACGGTGCAGGCCCATGCCTTCAGCGTCGGAGCCGTCGAAAAGATCAAGTCGGCCGGTGGCTCGGTGGAGATCATCGAGTGACCTGTCCCTGCACAGCGCCAAACCGCCCCTACGATATGTCACCCGCCCGAAGGTAACCGCAGATGCTCTCCGTCTTCAGAAACATGTTCCGCATCCACGACCTGCGGAACAAGATCATTTTCACGCTG
>JABDMN010000064.1 GCA_013001485.1 Acidimicrobiia bacterium | reverse complement strand
CCACCGATGGCCGCCCCATATTCCTCAATCTGTGGGCCTCGTGGTGCCCCCCGTGTCGAGCTGAGATGCCCGCCATCGATGCAGTCGCTCAGCGGCACCCAAACGTCCTCTTCCTGGGAATCGCCGTCCAGGACGATCCGGTGGCGGCGGAGGAGTTCGCCAGGGAGGTCGGCGTGTCATATCCGCTGGGCATCGATGAGAGGGACATCGTTGACGCTTCGTTTGGGGTTCTCGGTCTCCCAACGAGCTATTTGATCAGCGGCGAAGGTGTGATCCTCACCGAGATCATTGGCGAGGTCGACGAGGAGCGGATCGATGGGGTCCTTGCCAGCTTCCTCGGCGGCTGACGTCGGCTAGCTTCCCCGGCCATGGGATCGTTCTTCGAGAAGAACCGCAAAAAGCTTGCAGCGCGGGGCATCGACCTGGCCCGCGTCCCCCCGGGGCAGTACGTCACCGAGCGTTTCCCGGTGCTCCATGCTGGCGTCGTTCCCGAGGTCGATATCGACGAATGGGACTTCGTTGTCGACGGCCTCGTCGACAACCCAGTCACGCTCTCTTGGGATGACATCTCCGAGCTGCCAACCGAGGACGTGACCACCGACATCCACTGTGTCACCAAGTGGACCAAGCTCGACACGGAATGGGCCGGGATACCTGTGGCCCACCTCTGGGAGATGGTGCAGCCACGCCCCGAAGCCAGCCATGTCGTCGTCAACGCCTATCACGGGTACACCGCCAACCTTCCCGTCGAGGACTTCATCCGGCCTGGCAATCTCTTTGCTCACACCTATGGCGGCCAACCGCTCGAGCTCGATCACGGGTTCCCGCTCCGACTGGTTGTTCCGCACTTGTACTTCTGGAAGTCGGTCAAGTGGGTCCGCGGCTTCACTGTCGTGGATTCCGACCAACCCGGGTTCTGGGAGCGCAACGGCTACCACATGTACGGAGATCCGTTCGAGGAGCAGCGGTACTGGGGTGACTGAGCCTGGGTCAGGCGCGGTTGCGCACAAGTGCGGTTTTCGCGAAGCTGACAGACGCTGGAGCGGGGAGGGGTTCGCTTGTGAGTGATTTGACGGCCGATCAGGCCAAGGCAGCCGAGTTCACTGAAACGCGCCGTGGGTTCGATGTTGCCGAGGTGCGGGCTTTCCAGGCGGAGGCAGCCGCCGCTCTTCGCCACCTCGAGGCCACCGTCGCCAGGCTCGAGACCGATCTCGAGCAGTACCGCGAGAGCGAAGAGGCTGTGCGGCGCACCTACGTAGCCGCAGTCCGCGAGAAGGACGAGATGATCACTGAGGCTCGGGCCGGGGCCGAAGTCGAGGCGGCAGCCGCCAAACAGGAGGCCGGCGAGGTCGTCGCTGCATCCCACGACGAAGCGGCAGCGATTCTCAGTGAAGCGTTGCGGCTAGCCAACGAAGCTGCCGACGAAGTGGCCGCCGACAAGGCGAAGCTCGTCATGCAATACAACAGGGTGAGAACCGCCACCAACGACCTGTATCGACGGCTTCAGGCCGTTGCGGGCAATTCGCTCGATGACCTTGCCGTCCTGTCCGGGCTGGTGGAGCTCGAAGAGGGTGCCGCCGAGGACCTCGACGAAGTCCAGATCCCGGCTTCACTCGACGATGTCGCCGACCTCACCGATGAGGCTGACGATGAGGTCGAAGTTGAAGATCCGGACTCCGACCTGAGGCGGAAGACCACGCGCTACGAGAGGCAGCTCGGCGGGCTCAAACAGCGCCTGCGCGACGCCAAAGAGGGCTGAGGGCCGGACGGTCAGTAGCCGGCGACGTAGGCCTCGACGATCGCGATCACATCCAGCAAGGCGTCGACTCGCACGACGTCGTCGCCAGCCGTGTGATAGTTGGGATTGTCTGGCCGCCACAGCATCACCGACGGTGTCCCCTCGCGGGCGAACCCCTCGTGGTCCGAGATGTCGCCTCGCGACCGACGGGTGATGTCGATGCCGAGTCCGGTGGCAGCTGCGGCGACGGCGTCCGCTGCGGTGGGGTCCGAATCCAGGTAGGTCACGGCCAGCAGGGTCTCTCCAATGCCCACCATGTCCACCGAGACCATCGCATCCGGGAGATTGCTGGCGGTTCCCAGGCGGGCTGCCATCTGTCGCGAACCGAAGTGGTGAAAGTCGCGTGAGTAGCCGCTGAGGACCTCTTCGGCGCCAAAGAAGACGAGCGACACGGTGATCGGCGGGGGCGTCTCTGCGTACCGGCGCGCCAGTTCCCGCAACACGATCACCCCGCTGCCGTTGTCGTCGAGACCCGGCGATCCGACGATGGTGTCCATGTGTCCGCCGATGACCACATGCGACTCGCCGGTGCCCAAACGGGCGATGACGTTCTGTGACTCGCGGTCGTTCGGAAGTGGAACGGTCTCGACTGTGACGGCGAGGCCGGCAGCGCGCAGCGAGCGAGCCAGCCAGTCTGCTGTTTCGGCCTCGGCGGCCGTCCCAGCCTCGCGAACACCGATGGTCAGGAGGGCGTCAGCGTCCGCCTCCAGCCTCGAGGCGGTCGCGTCGTCGGATCGATCCAGCTCGATGCGCCGCGGCGGTGCTGGTGCTGTGGTGGTCGTCGTCGGGGGAGGAGCCGTGGAAGTCGAGTTGGGGGTAACCGTCGTCGTGGACGATCCTGCTGGTGCTGTGGTGGTGGTCTCGGCCGGCGGAGCAACGGCTGGTGAACTGCACGCCGTTGCCGCGACCACGACAATGAGGATGGCCCGTTTCATCCGCCATTGTCTCACCAGACGAAAACGAGGGGGCCTCGCGGCCCCCTCGCAGTCATTCCTCAGCGGAGCGGATCCAAAATCGGACGCCCCTTACCCAACTCACGATACGCGTAGATAGGGCAAGAGAGAACGCTTTCCGCACGGTTCGTGCTGATCGGCGTGAACCCGGTTCGCCGGTAGTCTTCACGCCATGACCACCCACGATCCCTTCAACGCCCAAACCACCCTGACGACCCCTCTCGGCGATCGATCCCTCTGGCGGCTCGATGCGCTCAAGGACCACGGCGACATCGGCGCGCTGCCGTACTCGATCAAGGTGTTGCTCGAGTCTGTGCTGCGCAACCACGATGGCCTCGCCTTCACCGATGAAGATGTCCGCGCCGTCGCCCAGTACGACGCAACAAAGGTCGGCGAGACCGAGATCGCCTACATGCCGGCCCGGGTGGTATTGCAGGACTTCACTGGCGTCCCCGCCGTCGTCGACCTGGCAGCGATGAGGGCGGCTGTCGTCCGCATGACGGGCAACCCGGCGGACGCTCAGAAGGTCAACCCCCAGGTCCAGTCCGATCTCGTGATCGATCACTCGGTGCAGGTCGATGCCTTCAACTCGGCGATGGCTCTCCGCATCAACAGCGAGCACGAGTTTGAGCGCAATCTCGAGCGCTATGAGTTTTTGAAGTGGGGCCAGTCGGCGTTCGACAACTTCCGGGTTGTACCGCCTGCCACGGGCATCGTGCACCAGGTGAATCTCGAGTACCTCGCCAAGGTCGTATGGGATGACGGGACACGGTTGTACCCGGATTCGTTGGTGGGGACCGACAGCCACACCACGATGATCAACGGGCTCGGCGTCGTCGGATGGGGTGTCGGCGGCATCGAGGCCGAGGCCGTGATGGTCGGCCAGCCGATTTACATGCTCTTGCCCGAGGTTGTTGGGTTCAAGCTCACGGGGACGCTTGCCGAGGGTGCAACCGCCACAGATCTGGTGTTGAAGGTGACCCAGATGCTGCGTGAGCACGGTGTGGTCGGGAAGTTCGTCGAGTTCCACGGACCCGGTCTTGGCGCCATGCCCCTGGCGAACCGGGCGACGATCGCCAACATGGCCCCCGAGTACGGCGCCACCGTCGGGTTCTTCCCGGTCGACGAGCAGACGACCCGGTACATGCGCCTGACGGGACGCGACGAGGCGCTCATAGAGACCGTGGAGCAGTACTACCGCGAGCAGGGCCTCTGGCGAGACGAGTCGCGTGAGATCACTTACAGCTCATCCCTCGAGCTGGACATGGGTTCGGTGGAGCCGGCGCTGGCGGGACCCAAGCGTCCGCAGGACCGTATCTCGCTGTCGGGGATGAAGGACCAGTGGCACTACGACCTGGCAGAGACGTTCCATCGCGTCGCTCCGGCCGGGCCCGGCACCGTTGAGGAGATGGCCGACGAAGGCGGCCCTGCCCTCGACACCGAACTCGAGGCGAGCCGGGCAGTGCCCGTCACCTACGAAGGCGATACGTTCGAGATCGATGATGGCTCGGTTGTCATCGCCGCCATCACCTCGTGCACCAACACATCCAACCCCGATGTCATGGTCGGGGCCGGGCTCGTGGCCAGAAAGGCCAGAGAACGCGGCCTCAACCGCAAGCCATGGGTGAAGACCTCGTTTGCCCCGGGGTCGAAGGTGGTCACCGAGTACCTCAATGAGGCCGGTCTCATGGACGACCTCGAGGCGACCGGGTTCTACCTGGTGGGGTACGGGTGCACGACATGCATCGGCAACTCCGGCCCCTTGCCGCCAGAGATCAGCGCCGGCATCCACGAGGGTGATCTGGTCGCCGCGTCTGTGTTGTCCGGCAACAGGAACTTCGAAGGAAGGATCTCGCCGGACGTCCGTGCCAACTACCTGGCCTCTCCACCACTGGTGGTTGCCTACGCATTGGCCGGCACCGTTGACATCGATCTGACGACTGAGCCGCTCGGAGTCGACGGCGACGGCAACGACGTCTTCTTGTCCGAACTCTGGCCCACGCAATCAGAGATCGCCGAGATCGTCGGTTCGGCTGTCACCCGCGACCAGTTCCTCGAGCAGTACTCGCACGTATTCGAGGGGTCTGATGAGTGGCGCGTCATCGACACGGCCGAGGGCGATCTGTACGAGTGGGACTCAGACAGCACCTATGTGCAGGAGCCTCCATTCTTCATGAACCTCGGCCCCGACCCGCGCCCGCTGTCGGCGATCGAGGGGGCCCGGGTCCTCCTCAAGCTTGGCGACTCGGTGACCACCGACCACATCAGCCCGGCAGGATCGATCGCTGCCGACTCGCCGGCCGGTGAGTTCCTGCAAGAGCGTGGGGTGGAGCCGCGGATGTTCAACAGCTACGGATCGCGGCGAGGCAACGACCGGGTGATGACCCGGGGTACGTTCGCCAACATCCGGATCCGCAACCAGCTTGCACCGGGTACCGAGGGTGGCTTCACCACCGACTTCTCCGACGGCACCGTGAAGACGGTCTACGAGGCTGCGCTGTCCTACCGCGGCGCAGGTGTGCCGCTCGTCGTCCTCGCCGGCAAGGATTACGGCATGGGTAGCTCTCGGGACTGGGCCGCCAAAGGCACATACGAGCTGGGCGTGAAAGCAGTTATTGCGACGAGCTTCGAGCGGATCCACCGTTCCAATCTCGTGATGATGGGTGTGCTGCCGCTGACATTCCCGGAGGGCTCCGACGCGGCTTCGCTGGGTCTCGATGGTTCGGAGACCTTCGACATCCGAATCGACGACGAGCTCCAACCCCGCCAGGACGTCACAGTGGTCGCCACCCGCGCCGATGGCACGACGACCGAGTTCACCGCGACGTGCCGGTGCGATACGCCGGTCGAGGTCGAGTACCTGCGCAACGGCGGCATCCTCCACATGGTTCTGCGCCGGATGGCGGCTAGCTGAGCGTGCAGCCACGGCGTGTCAGCGTCGTCGGGTCATCGGGGGTCGGGAAGTCGACCTTCGCCGATCGGCTCGCTGTCGTTCTGGGCGTCAGACACGTGGAGCTCGACTCGATTCACCACCTCCCCGGATGGGAGCCGATGCCGCGCCACGAGTTTCGTGACCGGGTCAGCGACATCGTCTCTCGTGACGTCGGCTGGGTGATCGACGGCAACTACAACTCGAAGGTCCAGGAC
>JABDMN010000039.1 GCA_013001485.1 Acidimicrobiia bacterium | reverse complement strand
CGCTGAACTGCCTCCAGTTTCTGGCCCGTGGTGCCGAAGATGATGGAAGGACAGCAGAGAGCATCATGACCTTTGAGTCACCACGGATAGTGCTCGTCGTCGAAGACGAGCCGAACATCGTCACCGTGATCCGGCAGACCCTGCGGGGCATGCTGGCGGAGGTCATCAGCGCCGAGAGCGGCGAGATCGGCCTGGAGAAAGCTCGATCTGTCCGACCCGACCTCATCCTGCTCGATCTCGCCCTTCCCGGTATGAGCGGGTGGGATCTGCTCGAGAAGCTCAAAGCGGAGGGTCTCGACATCCCGGTGGTCATCGTCACCGCTCACGGCGACTCGAAGACCGCGCTCCAGGCTTCCGAGGCCGGGGCGTGCGAGTTCCTCACCAAGCCCTTCAAGCCTGCCGAGCTGCGGCGCGTCGTCGCCGAGCACGTCTTCCCGGACGCCTCCCGCATCGCCTGATCACCCCGATCGGCCGACTACACGCTCGATTCGATCGTCGCACCATCGGAACCGTTTCGGGGTAGGTGACTAGTCCGTTTGGCATCGCCCGATATGCCCATGACTAGTCCTCAACAAGCGACGGCTTGGGGCCGATACCAATCAGAGAAGAGAACCCGCAACGGTCTGGCTAACTCCATGAGAGGCATTCTTCGGAAACGCCTGCGAAGCGAAGAATCGACGAAGCGCCGAGCCGCCTGGGACCGCACCCTGGCGCTGACGCTGTTCATCGGCCTGTCCTTCCTCGTCATCCTCGGCCTCGTCTTCTCGGTCGCCCAGGGCAGCCGAAGCATCACCAATAGCGCCTCCAACCTCCACACCGCCGACGAGACCCTCCGCTCCGCAACGGTCGCCCGAGCCCAGCTCGCCCTCGCCGTGCATGTGATGGCTGTCGATCGGGAGCTGGGCACCAACTCGGCGGACTCGATCAACCTGTCTGTCGCCGAGGCGACCCAGGCTCTTGATGCCTTTGTGAATGGATCCGGGCAGCTCGAGACCGTTGAGCACTTCGAGCTGTTCCAGAGCAACGCTGCCGAGTTTGTCGCCGCCGGCCGATCGCTGGTCCTCCTCCTCGAAGCCAACGAGATCGAAGCCGCCCGCCAGCTCGCCGAGTCGACGTTCTCCGTGGCGTTCGACAACACCAGCGACTCGCTCGTCATCGCCCGTGACGAGCTGGCCGACACCATCGAAGCCTCGGACCTCTTCCTGGGTCGGGTCGGCAACATCGCCCGGTTCCTGGTGGCCTTCCTGATACCGGCAGCGATCGTGTTCATCTACCGGGCACTCCTCGCCCGCCAGCAACGCCAGGCCGAGCTGGAAAGCCGGCTCGAGGCCGAGCGGGTCCTCAACGCCGCTCGCGAAGCCTTCGTCGCCAACGCCTCTCATGAGCTGCGCACTCCGTTGACGTCGATCGTCGGGATGTCGCTGCTACTCGCTGAGACCGAGGCGATCCAGGGCGACGCGATGGCGACCGAGCTGCTCGACGTCATCGTCGGGGAATCGGATGATCTGTCACGCATGGTCGAGGACCTGTTGACGACGGCTCGCCTCGACGCCGGAGCTCTCCACTTCGCCTTCCAGGACATCGACGTCGAGGAGGAGCTCGAAGGCATCGTCGACCCGCTGCGACGCTCGGGTTTCGACATCGCAGTCGATGCCAAGGCTGGTGTCGTACGCGGCGACCGGCTCCGTTTCCGTCAGATCCTGCGCAACCTCCTCTCCAACGCCCGCAAGTACGGGGGGCCGCAGATCCGCATCGAGGGTCGGGTCGAGCGTCGCACCTATGTGTGCTCGATCATCGACAACGGCGACGGCATCCCGGACGAACTGGTCCCCAAGCTGTTCAAGCGCTTCATCCACCAGGGCCACCAGACGGCCACCAAGGACAGCGTCGGCCTCGGTCTCTCCATCGTCCACGCCCTCGCCCACGGCATGGGCGGCAGCGTCAGTCACGAACGCATCGGCGACGAGACCTACTTCTCGCTGAGGATGCCGCTCGCCGGTAAGAAGTCGGCGGCAGAAGCCGAATCCGGGGCACCCGAGGAGGCCCTGCCTGTGGCGTCGGAGCCCACGTGACAGGGGGTGCCGTTGCCCGGCGGTGGGCGTGCCTCGCAGCTGCAGTCGCCCTCGCCGCCGCATCCATCCCGTGGATCGGCGCAGGTCAGGCCGCAGCAGCGCCGACCCTCACCGTGAACTCCACCGCCGATGTGGTCGACCTCGTCCCTGGCGATGGCATCTGTGACACGGGCAACCTGGTTGGTCTCGACCCCGAGTGCACCCTGCGTGCTGCCATCCAGGAAGCAAACCTCGGGCCCGCCGATGAGATCGTGCTGCCGGGCGGGACCTACACGCTGACCATCGCGGGTACCGGTGAGGATGTTGCAGCCACCGGCGACCTGGATATCACTGCGGATCTGACCATCACAGGTGCAGATCTGGCGACGACCATCGTCCAGGCCGGAACCGACGCCACCAACGGCATCGACCGGGTGTTCGAGACGCACACCGGAGTCACCGCAACGCTCTCTGATCTCACGATCCGGTTCGGGAAGCTCGACCTCAGCGTCGAGGGCGGAGCAATCATGAACGTCGGCACCCTGACGATCGTCGATGCCGTCATCAGCGACTCCATCGGGAAGCGAGGTGGGGGCGTCTACAGCCAGGGCGTGGCGGCGGACCTCACCTTGACCCGGGTCACCCTGAGGGACAACTCGGCGACCGACGGTGGCGGAGCGGCCTCCAAAGAAGGCGTGGCCACATTCACCGACGTCGTGTTCGATGGGAACACGGCCTTCCGTAAGGGTGGAGGGCTCGAGACGGAGAAGGGCGCTACGACCATCACCGGCGCCAGCTTCGTGGGCAACTCGGCAGGCAGCGAGGACGGCGGAGGCGCCCACCTGCGCGATGGCACCCACACGCTCACCGACGTCACCTTCGACAACAACACCGCCGCTCGGCGTGGCGGTGGTCTCAACAACGACGGTGCCATCACCACGATCACCGGCGGCACGTTCAGTTCCAATGTCGCCATGAGCGAAGACGGCGGAGGCGTGAACAACCGCGGTGGCGGGGCGAACCTCACCTTGACGAATGTCACGATCTCGGGGAACTCAGCCGGCCGCGACGGGGGCGGCGTCAATGCTGCCGAGGACATCGCGATCTACAGCTCGACGATCACCCTCAACTCGGCCGGTGTCGATGGGGATGGGATCCACAGGTCAGGAAAGACGTTCTCCATCAAGAACAGCATCGTGGCCGGCAACGTCGGTGGCGGGAACTGCCACGGGACGATCACTTCGCTCGGCTACAACCTCGAGGACACTGCGGTCTGTCCCTTCACCCAACCCGGCGACCTGCTGAACGCCGATCCTCTGCTCGGGCCTTTGACCGACAATGGTGGGCCAACCCTCACCCACGCCCTCAGCACCGGGAGCCCGGCCATGGAGGCCGGGACCAGCCTCGGTGTCGGTGTACCGGGAGTGGATCAGCGGGGAGTGGGTCGTCCCCAAGACGGCGACAACGACACCTTCGCCATCATCGACATCGGTGCCTACGAGCACCAGTTCGCGGTTCCCAACAACCCACCCACCGACATCTCGCTTGTTCCGGGTGATGTGGATGAGAACGTGCCTGTCGGCACCGTCGTCGGCACGCTGATCACCACCGACCCCGACCCTGCCGACACCCACACCT
>JABDMN010000036.1 GCA_013001485.1 Acidimicrobiia bacterium | reverse complement strand
GCGTGCGCCGGAAGTCGCCCTCCTGCAACAACCCGTTCGGTGACTTTCGGCAAAGGCGAGGCCGCCGCAGAAACCGGAGCTCGCGGGTCGGCTTCGATACGCCGCGGGACATTGGGTGGAGAGGCCTTGGCCAGCATCGGCCCCAGCGGTGAGACGTAGTGGATGGCAGCCCAGCGCAGTGTCTGCAGCAGACGCCGGTCGAACACCGGATAGTCACCTGTGACGCTCTTCACGGCACGGAGCCGTCGATCCGATCGTGCGTCGTCGTCGATGACGAAACCCCTCACCGTCCGCCCGCTCAAGGGCACGCGAACGATCGACCCGATCTCGACAAGCCCGATGCTGTCGGGTACTGAGTAGGCAAAGCCGTCGTCGACGGCGAAGGAGGCTACGTCGGGAACGACCCTGACGATCTGGGTCACGCCATCAAGTCACGGATGCGATCGAGGAGCCTCGAGGCCACCTCGGTCTTGGACATCATTTCCCAGCGGTCCTCGGAGCCTTCGCGATCGATCACCGTGACCTCGTTGGTGTCACTCCCGAACCCGGACCCTGGCCGTGCGATGTCGTTGGCCACGAGGAGATCGACCCCCTTCTCCTTCGCCTTGCGTGCAGCGTCGCTGAGATCGCCGGCCTCAGCGGCGAAACCGACGACAACGGGGCGCGGGTCCATGGCGACCACGCCCGCAAGGACGTCCTCGGTTGGCTCCAGGCCAATCGTGTCGAGGCCTTCCGTCGACCGCTTGATCTTGTCGGATCGAGCTGTGCTTGGCCGGAAATCGGCGACAGCGGCCGCCATAACCACCGCATCGACGTCGCCGGCGCGTGACCAGACGGCATCCGCCATTTCGGCTGCGGTCTCGATCGCAATGACCTCCACACCGGCTTCGACGTCGGAATACTCGACGGTCGTGACCAGGCGCACATCGGCACCCCGTCTGGCAGCTTCGGTGGCGATGGCAAAGCCCATCTTTCCCGAACTCCGGTTGCCGATGTAGCGGACCGGGTCGATCGGCTCTCTCGTTCCTCCTGCGGTGACGATGAAGGAACGACCCGCCAGGTCGCGTCCAGCGGCCAGAACCGCAGAGACGACCTCGGCGATCTCATCCGGATCAGCCAGACGCCCCAGCCCGACGTCTCCGCCAGCCAGGTCGCCGACAGCGGGGCCGACCACAGTCACGCCGTCAGCGCGAAGAGTCTCCATGTTGCGCTGTGTTGCAGGGTGCTCCCACATCTCGGTGTGCATTGCGGGAGCCACCACGAGCGGACGCTCGGACGCCAGCACGGTTGCCGCAAGGGCATTCGAGGACACACCGTTGGCGATTCTGCCGATGGTGGCTGCCGTTGCGGGAGCGATCACGATGATGTCCGCCCAGCGGGCCAGTTCGGTGTGAGGACTGACGCCACTGAACAAATCGGTGATTACCGGAGTCCCGGTGATGGCTGTGAGCGTGTGCGGACCGATGAAATGGCGGGCAGAGGGGGTCATGATTGCCCGAACCTCGGCACCTGCCTCAACGAGACGACGAGCGAGGTACGCAGCCTTGTAGGCGGCAACGCCGCCAGTAACGCCGAGGACTACGCGACGACCGCGCAGCACGGCTGTTACTCCTCGGTCTCTTCGGCCGTTTCCTCTGCGGCGGCCGTGTCAACAACGACCTTCCCGGCATCGATCTCCTCGAGAGAGATGGACAACGGCTTGCGCGACAACGAGTGCACCTGGGGTGGCACGTAGCTGCCAAGGCCTTCTCCGAGCTGGTTGAAATACGCGTTGATTTGTCGGGCCCGGCGGGCTGCGAGGACAACAAGTCCAAAGCGGCTCCCGGCGGGCTCGATGACGCGTTCGACGGCTGGTTCGATCATGGGGTCTCCTCGGACGAGTCGTCCAACGGGGCGGCCAGTATATCCACTACAGCGCCGATCGCATCCGACAGGTTGTCATTGACCACAATGTGGTCGTAGAGCGTGGCTGCTTCTTCGATTTGCTCGGCAGCGACGGAGAGACGGCGCTGGACATCTTCCTCCGAAGTATCTCCTCTGTCCCGGAGCCTCTGCTCGAGCGCCTCGAGCGACGGGGGCGCCACAAACACGAGGACGGCGTCCGGGAACGAACTCCGGATCTGAGCGGCGCCACGGTTCTCGATGTCGAGGACGATGTCGTCGCCGTTGCGGAGGCGCTCCTCCACCCACGACCGTGGCGTCCCGTAGAGATTCGTGCCGTACTCGGCCCATTCCAGGAGTTCGTCGGCGGCAATGCGACGCTCGAACTCGACGCGATCGACGAAGTGGTATTCGATGCCGTCGGTCTCACCGGGCCGAGGCGCGCGGGTGGTCGTGGACACTGAGAAGCGAAAGGCATGCCGACTCGCCAGACCGTTGACCACGCTGGTCTTGCCAACGCCGGACGGCCCAGACACGACCATCAGGCGCCCGCGACGGTCAGGAGAAGAGGTCGAGGAGGACCCTGCGCTGCCGGTCACCCAATCCTCGGATGCGCCGGTTGTCGGCGATTCCATGCTCCTCCATCAAGCGTTTGGTCTTCACCTTGCCCATCCCGGGAAGTGACACGAGAACAGCTGTGATCTTGGTACCGGCAACGATGTCGTCGGTCTCCGCCCGCTCCAGCACTTCGGAGAAGGTCAGGCTTCCCGTGCTCAGCAGCTCCTTCATCTCAGCACGCTGACGGCGCGCTTCCCCGGCCTTGGCGAGGGCGGCTTGCCGTTGCTCGGGTGTCAATTTGGGTGGCACGGCGGGCATGCTACCTGGCGATCGCTGCTGCGGCCGCTGCCGGATCGGCAGCTCCAGTGATGGGTCGCCCCACGACGAGATAGTCGGCGCCCGCCATGGTCGCTTCGTCCGGAGTTGCCGTGCGTGCCTGATCGTCATCGCTTGGTTGCGGACGAATCCCTGGCACGACCGAAATGAGCCGAGGGGCAACAGCGCGGACCATCGAGATCTCATGAGTTGAGCACACCGCTCCCTCGCATCCGGTGCGATCGGCTACCGCAGCCATCGATGCCACGAGATCACCGACCGGAGGCTCGATGCCGACCGCCTCGATGGCCGCGTCGTCGAGAGAAGTCAGCACGGTCACGGCCAGCACTCCTCCGTCTGGCGATGTCGACGCAAGGCCCTCGACAGCGGCCCCCAACATCGCCGCGCCACCTGAAGCGTGGGCGGTGATCCACCGGGCACCGTGCCGCCCGTACTCGGTCGCAGCCCGCTGCACCTGTACCGGGATGTCGTGGAGCTTGACGTCGACGAAGACGGGTTTCCCGGCCGCGGCGACTCGCTCGATGAGGCCCGGGCCGACACGAGCGAGGAGGCCTAGGCCAACTTTGAACCCGGCTACGTGGGGTTCGAGTTCGGCTGCAAGATCGACAGCTCGCTGCGCCGAGTCCACGTCGAGCGCAACGATGAGAGGAGCTACCACGGTTCCATTCTCCCAGTGAGATCGGTGATGCGCTCCACTTCGTGAAAACGGCCCAGTTCGACGAGCCGATCAGTGATCCCTCCAGCCACCCGAGGGTGTTCGAAGTGGGCAGTACCGACAGCCACAGCCGAGGCACCTGCCAGGAGATATTCCACAACGTCGTCGCCGGAACGCACCCCACCGCATCCCACAATCGGAACCTGGGGAAGCTCACGGTGCACTTCGATCACGCAACGCAGGGCAATCGGTTTGATGGCCACGCCCGAGTAGCCGCCGACGATTCCCGACAGACGCGGCCGACGCGTCTCTGGATCAATCGCCGCCCCCCACACAGTGTTGGTCAACGTGACGAAATCTGCGCCAGCATCGGAAACCGCGGCTGCGATCGAAACAATGTCAGTGGCATTGGGAGACAGCTTGGCCCCAACGGGGATGGCCACCGAGGCGCGGACTGCGTCGAGGACCCGAGCTGAAGCACCGGCGTCCAGGGCGAACATCGTCTCACCTTCCAGGTTGGGGCACGACAGGTTCACTTCGATCGCCGCCACACCGGCGCCTTCGAGGCCCTTGGCGACGCGGGCGAACTCCTGCGCCGTCGTCCCGACTGCGGAGCCCCAAACGGGTACTCCGAGCGACGAGATCCGGGGACCAACCTCCTCGGCCCAAGCCCCGATCCCCGGGTTCTGAATACCGATGCCGTTGAGCATGCCGGCCTCGGTCGGTGCAACCCGGGGCGCCGGACGACCAGGCCACGCGTCCTCGGACACGGACTTTGCGACTGCGGCTCCGTACTTGCCGAGGTCAGTGACTCGAGCGAACTCGACCACGGATCCAAACGTGCCGCAGGCCGCCACGAGAGGACTTGCGAGGTGGATCGGCCCCAGGTCGACGCTCAGATCAACCATGCCAACCCTGCAAAGACTCGACCTCGGTGACTCGCTCGAGGCCTTGGGCGAGGCTCCTGGCTACGGCGAGACCCCCCTGGACCGTTGTGACGCATGGCACTCCGCTTCTTTGCGCTGCCCTGCGGATCAATCGGCCGTCACCGCGGGCCCGCTGTCCACGCGGAGTGTTGATGACGAGGTTGATCTCACCTGCCTCGAGAAGCGTTACCGGATCCCAGCGACCCTCTCCGACTTTGTCGACGTGGGTGGCGGAGACTCCGCTTCTGGCTAGATGGCCGGCCGTTCCATGAGTGGCGAGGATTCGAAAGCCAAGCGATTCCAGGATGCGAGCAGCCTCGATCCCGGTCGCCTTATCTCGATCGTTCAGGGAGATGAACACCGTGCCTTCTACCGGTATCCGGTGCCCGGCCCCGACCAGTGCCTTGGCGTAGGCAACGCCTGCATCGGTGCCGATTCCCATCACCTCGCCCGTTGCCCTCATCTCGGGCCCGAGGATGGTGTCCTCCTGCGGGAACCGCTTCCAGGGCAACACAGCCTCCTTCACCGAGGTGAAGCCGAGACGGGGTTCGGGTAGATCTCCGCTCGCCCGGAGTCCAGCCAGGGTCTCGCCCATCATCACCCGAGTGGCCACCTTGGCCAATGGGACTCCGGTGGCCTTCGAGATGAACGGGACCGTGCGCGACGCTCGGGGATTGGCCTCGAGCACGTAGACAGATTCGCCTCTCACCGCGAACTGGATGTTGAGAAGACCACGAACATCGAGGCCCCTGGCGAGGCGCTCGGTGTAGTCCTCGATCTTTGCCCGAGCCTCGGACGCCAGCGTGGGTGGCGGAACGACGCAGGCCGAGTCACCGGAGTGGACACCGGCCTCCTCCACGTGCTCCATCACTCCACCGATGAGCAGTTCCTGACCGTCGTAGATTGCGTCGACGTCGACCTCGACTGCCGACTCGAGAAACCGGTCTATCAGAAGCGGGCTGTCAGTGAGGTCTACCTCTCCCCCGCCGACGTCGGAGTAGAGGCCGTGGAGGTATGCGGACAACTCGCCGGCGTCGTAGACGATGCGCATGGCGCGACCACCGAGAACATACGAGGGCCTCACGAGTACCGGGAACCCGATGTCATCGACGATCTCGGACGCTTCCTCGACCGAGCGGGCAGTGCCGTGAGCCGGCTGCGGCACCTCGAGCTCGCGGCACAGAGCCGAGAACCGCTCACGGTCTTCGGCCGCATCGATGGCGTCGGGGCTGGTACCTGCGATGGTCACTCCAGCCGCTTCGAGGTCGTGAGCCAGCTTGAGCGGAGTCTGGCCGCCGAGCTGCACGACGACGGCAACCGGCTGTTCTCGCTCGATGACCGCCATCACGTCTTCGGTGGTGAGAGGCTCGAAGTAGAGGCGACTCGATGTGTCGTAATCGGTCGAAACGGTCTCGGGGTTGCAGTTGATCATCACAGACTCGAAACCCGCATCTGCCAGCGCGAATGAGGCGTGCACGCAGCAGTAGTCGAATTCGATGCCCTGCCCGATCCGGTTGGGTCCGGAGCCGAGCACGACGACGGTGCGGCTGCCTGCATCGGGAGCCTCGTCTTCGTCTTCGAACGTCGAGTAGAAGTAGGGAGTCTTTGCTTCGAACTCGGCAGCGCAGGTATCCACCGTCTTGAAGGTGGATCGAACCCCGGCCTCTTCACGGAGGCGCCGCACGGCATCGACGTCGCTACCCCACAGGTAGGCCAGCTGCACGTCTGAGAATCCCCACCGCTTGGCCATCCGAAGCGCGTCGGGGGTCGGGCCGGACGCCGCGACGTCCTGGCGGATCTCAACCAGCCAGGCCATCTGATCGACGTACCACGGGTCCCATCCGGTCACGGCGGCGATGGAGTCGACGTCCCGTCCGCGCCGGAGGGCTTCTGCGGCAGCGAACACGCGGTCCGGGGACGGCCGTGCCAGCCCTTCGAACAGGTCCTCGTCAGAGACGCCAGCAAATACAGCCTCGGGCTCGTCGGCGTTGAGGCCAGAGCGGCCCGTCTCGAGCGATCTGAGCGCCTTTTGCAGTGCCTCGGGGAAGGTTCGGCCGATGGCCATCGCCTCTCCGACACTCTGCATCGAGGTTCCCAGGGTGTCGCCAGCGGTCGGGAACTTGGCGAAGTCGAATCTCGGCACCTTGACGACCACGTAGTCGAGGGCCGGCTCGAATGATGCGGGCGTGGCTCCCGTGATGTCGTTGGCGATCTCATCGAGCGTGTACCCGACTGCGAGCTTGGCGGCGATCTTGGCGATGGGGAACCCTGTGGCCTTGGAGGCAAGGGCGGACGATCGAGACACCCTCGGGTTCATCTCCACCACGATGCGACGCCCCGTTGCCGGGTCCACAGCGAACTGGACGTTGGACCCACCGGTAGCCACGCCGATGGCGTCCAGACAGGCGATCGCGTCGTCACGCATCTCCTGGTAC
>JABDMN010000035.1 GCA_013001485.1 Acidimicrobiia bacterium | reverse complement strand
CTACCTGCACCGTTCGGGCCGCACCGCCCGGGCGGGGGCGACCGGAACGGTGGTCAGCCTGGTCGCCAACGACCAGCGTCGTTCGGTCAACCGCATGCAGCAGGACCTCCGGCTGGAGGCCCCGATCGAGAAGCCGCGCATCACCGACCTGCAGCAGGGTGGCCACCCGATGGGTGAGTCGCCCCGCGATCGCACCAACCGGAAGCCCAACCGGCAGTCACCGTCCAAGCAACCGGCCCGCCAGGAACGGACCGATCGGCAGAAGAAGCGCCCGACTCGGACCGACCACGAGTCCTTCTCGAAGCGACCGGCCCGAAACCGCCCCGACAAGCACACCGCAGATGGCGCCCGTCAGAGCCTCTACGTCTCCGGGCTCCCCTGGGCCACGACCGCCGAGGAAATCCACGAGTTGTTCGGCCGATACGGCGACGTCCACGAGGCGACCATCATCACCAACCGGCGCACCGGTCGCTCGCGCGGCTTCGGATTCGTCGAGATGACCCGGCCGGCCGCCGACACTGCCCTCGGGGCCCTGAACGGGACGAAGATCGACGGCCGCGCCCTCACGATCAAGCTGGCCCGGCCCCGGGCCGAACGCCGCTAGGCGCCCAAGCCGACCGGCGCCTCGTCGTAACCAGCCCGAGTTGGATGCACGCCTTCCCGCCGCCCGGCACTTACGTATCCGTAAACGAACGAAATGACTTGACACGGACTCGTAAGAAAGCGTAAATTACCGAAAGGGAGAGCTGGGAGAGGCCGCTGAGCGGGAATGCACCACCGGAAGTCCGACGGAGTCGGATGCTGACTGCCGTCGAAGAGCGCGAGTTTGTCCGCGTCGCCGACCTGTCTGACATGTTTGGCATCTCCGAAGTCACCGTTCGCAGCGATCTCGAGGCCCTGCAGGACGCTGGGCTTCTCCGACGAGTCCACGGCGGCGCGGTCGTCACTCCCCCCCAACCGGAGCGCACCTTCGAGCAATCGCAGGGAGCTCAGGCTGACGAGAAGCGTCGCATCGGTGAAGCGGCCGCATCTCTCGTCACCTCCGGTGAAACGGTCATTCTCGACGTCGGGTCGACGACTGCGGCCGTCGCCCGCGCTCTCGTCGGCCGAACCAACGTCACCGACATTGTCTGCTTCACGAACGGCCTCAAGACGGCCCTCGAACTCGAGCCGGCGATCCCCCGCTTCACCGTCGTGCTCACCGGCGGCACCCTCCGCCCACTCCAGCATTCGCTCGTCGATCCGCTGGCCGGAGCGGTGCTCGACAACATTCACGCGGACACGGTGTTCCTCGGGTGCAACGGGATTGAGCTCTCCGCCGGCGTCACCAACGTCAACCTGCCCGAGGCCGAAATCAAGCGCCAGATGGTCAAGGCGGCCCGGCGCCGGATCGTCGTGGCCACCGGAGACAAGATCGGAGAGATCTCGCTCGCCCCAATGTGTGCGACCGAGGACGTAACCACACTCATCACAGACACCTCCGCCGATCCCGGGTTAGTAACCGGGCTGCGCGAGGCTGGCCTGCAAGTTCAGGTGGTCTGATGGCCACCACTGCAAATAGAGAGAAATCCACGAGGAGGAAATACTGACCATGCGTAAACCATGGCGCTTTATGGCGCTTCTATTAGCGCTGGCGATGGTCGCCGCAGCCTGCGGCGGCGACGATACCAGCGACACAACTGCCGATGCCGGCGGTGGTGACACCACCACGACAACGGCGGCGGCCACGACAACGACAACGGCAGACGACGGCGGCGGCGAGCCGATGGCGGTCGAGCTCCGATGGCGGACCCGTCCGGACAACGACCAGGAAGCCGGCGTCTACCGCTCAGTGTCGGATACCTTGAGCGGCACAGATGCCGTCCTCGGAGCCACGTTGAACTACGAGGCGGGCGGAACCGAGACCGAGGGCTACCAGCAAGCTCTGCTCACACAGCTCGGCGCCGGTGAGGCTCCGGATGTGTTCTGGATCCCAGGAGCTGAGATCGCCAACTTCGCCAAGCGAGGCGTGCTTCTCAATGCCCGCGACCTGGCGGATGCGGCCGGCCACAACGACGCCGACTTCTATCCTGGACCGATGGCTGAGATGACGACGAATCCGGACACCGGTGCCGTCGATGCAGGCAGCTACCTGTGGGGATTGCCGCGCGACGTTTCGGCGTTCGCGCTGTACCTCAACAACGACCTCATCGCTGAGGCCGGAGCCGAGGATCCCCGCGCGCTGGCAGCAGCCGGCGACTGGGATTGGGACGCCTTCCGACGCGTGTCTGAGGACCTTGCCGCCCTCGGCGGAGAAGTCTCTCCGTACGGCCAGAGCACCTGGTGGGGACCGGTTGGATACTGGATGAACTCCGGTGGCGGTGGCTTCTACACCGACGACCGGCAGTCATGCGGTCTCGACTCGGCCGGATCGATTGCGGGCCTCCAGTTCGCAGCCGACTTCTACTCCGACGGCCTGGCTCTTACCTTTGGTGAGGACCCTGAGCCGGTATTCAAGGCCGGCAACGTCGGCATGTTCCAGAACGGCCGCTGGGCAACCCCCGGCATCCGTGAGGTGGCCTTCGACTGGGATGTCGTGAAGCTCCCGGACGGACCCGCTGGTCCCTCCAACTGGCTCTTCTGGGGCGCCTATGTCATCAACGCCGACACGGCGTATCCGGCAGAGGCCTGGGCGCTCGTGCAGTCTCTGACTGCTGCCGACGTGCAGGGACAGGTGACCGAACTCGGCGCCAGCGTCCCCAGCCGCGTTAGCCAGGATGCTCTCGATGCCTTCCTGACCTCCTCGCCGCCGGCGAACAACCAGGCCTTCCTGGACGGGCTCGCTGAGAACCCGACGACAGAGACGCCGGACTGGATCGGTGACTGGCCGAGCTACAGCTCCGGCCTCACTACCGAGGCAGGCGCCGTAATCAGCGGCGCACGTGACATCGCCGATTTCGAGGCAAACATCTGCTCCGAACTTGGTGAGTTCACCGCTTCCGGTTCGTAACACCCGATGAGTGTGGGGTCGGGCTTCGGCCCG
>JABDMN010000030.1 GCA_013001485.1 Acidimicrobiia bacterium | reverse complement strand
GTACAACGCCTCGAAGCACGGAGTGGTGACATTGTCGGAGACGCTCCACTACGAGCTGGCGGACGCTGGATCGAACGTCGGAGTCTCGGTGCTGTGTCCGGCGTGGATGAGGACCCGCATTCATGAGTCACACCGGAACCAATCGGGCGAACTAGCCGCCCAGTCAGCGTCTCAGACTGAGGAAGCGGTGCGAGGCAAGGTTGCCGACCTGATCGCCGATGGTCGCGACCCGGCCGAGGCCGCTGCACTTGTCGTCGATGCGGTTCGGTCGGGTGCCTTCTACATCCTCACCCATCCCGGCATCAAGCCCTACTTCGCTCGCCGTTTCGAAGACATCCTCGAGGAGCGGAACCCCTCGGTCGAAGGCGTGTGACGTCACACCATCTGCCGGGTGATGCTCGACACGGGCTACTTCGCTCGGACCAGCCCTACGACGATTCCGTCCACGAGAGCCTTCCACGAGGCATCGATCATGTTGACGTGCACACCCACGGACCCCCAGACATCGTTGCCGTCCGACGTCTCGATGAGAACCCGAACCCTGGCGCTCGTGCCATCGGACGAATCCAGGTCGCGGACGCGGAAGTCGGTTAGCCGGAAGCCATCGATTGCGGGATACGCCGGGGACAATGCCTGTCGCAACGCACGGTCGAGGGCTGAAACCGGACCGTGCCCTTCGGAGGTCGCAACGACCCGCTGGTCGCCTACGTTCACCTTCACCGTTGCCTCTGCGACCACGTCGTCACCGCGGTTCTCGACGTAGACGCGGTAGGACTCCACGTCGAAGAAGTCTTGTTTCCAGCCCGATGCCTCCCGCAGCAGCAACTCGAAGGATCCGTCAGCTGCTTCGAACTGGTATCCCTCGTGTTCCAGTTCCTTGATCCGATCGACAACCGCCTGAGCTGCCTCGTGGTCGACATCGAGCCCCTGGGCCCGCGCCTTGGCCAGGACCGTCGACCGACCGGCCAACTCGGAGACCACGACCCGCGTCGAATTGCCCACCTGGCTCGGGTCGAGGTGCTCGTAGGCGTCAGACTTCCGCTCCAGGGCAGACGTGTGAAGACCGGCCTTGTGGGTGAACGCCGAAGAGCCGACGTACGGGACGTGGGGGTCGAGGGTGAGGTTGATGATCTCGGCTACGTGGTGGGACACCCGCGTCAGGTGGGGGAGCCGGTCGGCGGGGATCGTCTCGACCCCCATCTTGATAGCGAGGTTGGGGATCACTGAGCAGAGGTCAGCGTTGCCGGTGCGTTCGCCATACCCATTGACGCAGCCCTGGACCTGCACCGCGCCTGTCCGCACCGCCGTCAGGGAGTTGGCGACGGCCATCCCCGAGTCGTTGTGGAAGTGTGCCCCCAGTTTCGGATCGTCCAGTGCCTCGCCGACCTCGCCGACGATGCGTTCGACCTGATGGTCGAGAAAGCCGCCGTTGGTGTCACAAAGCACGAGACGTTCGGCGCCGGCGTTCTGAGCTGCACGGAGCACGTCGAGGGCGAAGCCAGAGTTGCCGTGGTATCCATCGAAGAAGTGCTCGGCATCGAAGAACACTCTTCGCCCCTGCGACACCAGGTATCCGATTGAGTCCTCGACCATCGCGATGGCTTCGGTCGCATCGGTGCGGAGAGCATGCTCCACGTGGTAATCCCACGTCTTGCCCACGAGGCACACGACGGGTGTCTCGGCGGCCAGCAGTGCTTCGAGCTGCTCGTCGTCTTCCGGACGGATTCCCTTGCGTCGGGTCGACCCGAAGGCGGTGAGGGTGGCTGTGGCGAGGTCGAGCTCGGTGCGGGCCCTGCGAAAGAACTCGTCGTCTTTCGGGTTGGCGCCCGGCCAGCCCCCTTCGATGTAGTTGACGCCCAATTCGTCGAGGAGTGAGGCAACGCGAAGCTTGTCTCCGGCAGTGAGGGAGATGCCCTCTTGCTGGGTGCCGTCCCGCAATGTGGTGTCGTAGATTTCGATGTTCATGGTCGCCTCAGAAATGGAAAACGCCCCCGGCGGGGGCGTGGACGCTCGCACCGGCCGGAGCCGGCGGTTGCGCCTAGGTAATGATGAAGTGGCTCATCGAGGGGGCAGTATGGCCAGTCGGGACGAAGTGTCAAGCGAGCATTGACGTCTCGCTTCATCGGCCGGTACCCTCAGCCGCGATGACGACAACGCCTCGAATCGGCTGGTGGCAATCCCGATAGGGGAGCTACCGCGCGATTGACACGACCGCCGGAGGCTCTCGCCCCGGCGGTTTTTCACGACAGGAGACGAAGTGGCAGACGAACGCAAGACCGTGTTCTCGGGCCTCCAGCCCACGGGCAACATCCATCTGGGCAACTATCTGGGAGCCCTGAAGAACTGGGTGCGCCTCCAGGACGAGTACGACACCGTGTACTGCGTCGTCGACCTGCACGCCATCACCGTCGACTACGACCCGGTCAAGTTCCATCAGGATCGCCTCGAGGCCGCCAAGGTCTTGATGGCGGTCGGCATAGACCCCGGTCGGTCCCTCTTCTACTTCCAATCCCAGGTGCCCCAGCACTCCGAGCTCGCCTGGATCCTCGGCACGATGACACCAACCGGCGTCCTCAACCGCATGACGCAGTACAAGGACAAGGTGGCGAAAGGCGTGGCAGCCAACCTCGGCTTGTACTCCTATCCCGTCTTGATGGCCGCCGACATCCTTCTGTACCGGGCGTCGCTGGTGCCGATCGGTGACGACCAGAAACAGCATCTCGAGATGACCCGCGACCTCGCCGAGCGATTCAACAACCGGTTTGGCGAGGTGTTCCCGATCCCGGATCCGCTGATCCCGGAGACCACGGCACGGATCATGTCGCTCCAGGAGCCGGGCAACAAGATGTCGAAGTCGGATCCCAACGAGAAGAGCCGGGTCCTGATTCTCGACTCGCCCGACGACATCACGAAGAAGATCAAGTCTGCAGTCACCGACTCGGACCCCGACGTCCGCTTCGATTGGGACGAGAAGCCCGGCATCTCCAACCTGCTCGAAATCATGTCCGGGTGCACCGGTCAGTCGATCGACGATCTCGTCGCCGAGTACGGCGACAAGGGATATGGCGTCTTCAAGCAGGCAGTTGCCGATGCAGTGATCGCCGAACTGGCGTCGGTGCGAGCTTCTTACAAGGCGCTCGACGATGCCGAGGTGGCGCGCTTGATGACGAAGGGTGCGCTCGACGCCCGCCAGCGTGCCGAAGGCTTCCAGCAGGAGATCCGGAAGTTCACAGGGTTGTCGGGGATATAGACGGCCACCGGCCACCGGCTACCGGCTGCCGGTGCGGGAGAGTTCCTGGTTCCGAATTCCTGGTCGATGGTCGATCGTCCGAAGTCCCTGGGGGACCCACGGTGCTCTTTGCCTCTTGCTGGCGGCTGGTAGCTGGCAGCCGGAGGCCTTTAGCCTGCCCGGTCTCGCTTCCAATAGCCGCGGATTGTGGCGATTGAGCGGGGGAGACCTCGCTGTTTGAACAGGTCGATACGGATTGCCTGCACCGAGGCTGCCTCGCCGGCGCACCACACGCGTGTTCCCTCGGGAATCTCCTCGGCGGCGATGGCGGCCACCAGAGCGTCGCCGGGGCCGGTTTCGGGAGAGCGGAGGTGCCACTCGACGGTGGCGTCCCCAGGCAGGTCTAGCCGGGCCGCCTCGTGGCGTACCTCGATGTGGACCGTTGTCGGAATGCCTGCGGGGATCGTCTCGAGGAGCTGGCTGATCGCCGGAATCGCCGACTCGTCACCGCCCAGAAGGAACCCGGTTGCATCCGGGGCGATCGTGTAGCCGCGACCTGGGCCAGACACGGCGGCAAGACCTCCGGGCTCTGCGCCCGACGCCCAGTCCGACGCCACGCCCCCATCGTGGATCACCACGTCGACGTCGAGCTCGTTCGAGGCGGGATCGAAGCGGCGGGGGGTGAAGGTGCGGATCGGGGGCCGGGCCCCGTCGGGGAGGAGAAACTCGTTGCCCTGCCAGTTGGGGATCACCAGGTCACCCGTCTCTGACGCGGGCACCAGCACCCGGACACTGGCTGCGGGCTCGTCGATGACGAGGCCGTCGAACTCGTGGCCGCCGAGGGTCACCCTGACGAGATAGGGAGTCAACTCGACGGTGCGAACCACCTGCACTTGCCGGAACCGGGGGGGCTCCCGCCGGATGGGTAGAGATCGAGACGAGTCGGTCATGGTCGTGATGATGCCAGAGGCGCCGGGCCTACCTACGGGCGTGGCAGCATGTTGGGCTCATGGCAACGACGCCTTCCACTCGTTCGATCACTGGGCACGGCACCCACGCCGGAGCCTTCCGCGCCGGCGACTGGGGCCTGCTCTCGATCACGTCACTCATATGGGGCGCATCGTTCCTGTTCATTGCTATTGGTCTGCGCAGCCTGGAACCGGGAGTTATCGCTGCCGCCCGAGTGCTGCTTGGGGCGACCGCGCTGCTGTTCTTCCGGCGAGCGCGAGCACCGATTGAGCGCCGCGACTGGTGGCGGATCGCCGCCATCGGAGTCGTCGGCCAAGGAGCACCGGCGTTGCTTTTCGCTCTGGCCGAGCAACAC
>JABDMN010000023.1 GCA_013001485.1 Acidimicrobiia bacterium | reverse complement strand
CACCAGCACCACGACCGCCAGGGCCGCAAGGGAGCCGGCGATGACGACGTTCAGTGAAGAACGTGTGCCTGCGCCAGACCACGCCCCGCGCAGCGGTCGCACCGCATACGGGACCAACACGATGAGTGCCGGGAGCGTCGCCCTGGCACTGGTGAAGCCGAACAGCATGAAGGGAACGACGACGACAAGGTCCGACCGCGTCAGCCGCCGCTGCGCGACTCCTATGCCTATGCCGACCACAGCAACGAGATACGGCATGAACTGGAACTCGAGGAAGTCCGGACGCTGCCACTCCTGAATGACATCGAGCGCATCACGATTGAGGGCAAATCGCCACAGGATCTGCCACACGGCGAGACCGTGTGCAGTGAGCGAAGCCGCCACGAGTGAGGCGACGCTGAGCACGGCGAATCGACGAGACCGACGCCGGACTGCCTCGAGCACCAGAAAGCCGATTCCCAGAACCCACGAGCCATGTACGGCTGCCCACACCCACAACAGAAGCGGAAGCGTCCAGTGGCTGGCTCGATGGCGTGACGCAACAACGACCGCAGCGAAAGCGACCAGAGACAGCATGACGGGCCGGGGAACCAGGAAACGGGTGGTGATCACGAAGAGGACAGCCAGAGCTATGCCGACGACAGCCGGAGAGCGTGCCTCCCGATATACCTCGATCGCCAGAAGACCGAGAAACGCAACCCCAGCCAGAGCGAGGAACCAGGGGATCCAGGCGACATTCGGCATCCACCCTTCCAGAGTCGCGTACCCGATGTCGGCCAGCCACGACTGGGTCCGCCAGGGCTCACCCGCAAAGGTGAACGAGAACGGATCGGTGCGCAAGACCTCGCCGGCGGCCAGCTGAGCCTTGCCGGCCTCTACGTGCCACAGCAGCGAGTTGTCGACCATGGGTCGGACCGCAGAGACCGCAACGGCTGTAAGGGTGGCCAGCACCCAGAGGTGACGGGTGCCGAGCCGCCGCACCTAGAGCAACTGGTCGGCGATATCGATCATGGCTGGGCCGAGGAGAACGACGAACAACGAGGGGAAGATGCACAACACCAGTGGGAAGACCATCTTCACCGGAGCTCCGAAGGCGCGCTCCTGAGCGCGCTGCCGGCGACGCACCCGGATCTCTTCGGCCTGAACACGCAGCATCCGCCCCACCGACACACCAAACGTGTCTGCCTGATTCATCGCCAGGATGAACGAATCGAGGTCGTCGACATCGGTGCGATCGGCGAGATTGCGCATGGCCTCGTGGCGGCTGACGCCGACTCTTGTCTCTTGCAGCATTCGGGCGAATTCGTCGCTGAGGTCGCCGGGCACTACCTGTACAACCCTGCCCAGCGCGGCCTCGAGGCCGAGACCTGCTTCCACAGAAATGACCAGCAGATCGATGATGTCAGGCAGGTCTCGCTCGACAGCGGAGCGGCGATCATCGATAGCCCTGGTGAGCACCGCCTCTGGCCCGAAGAAACCGATGACGACGACCAGAGCGAGGACCCCCAACCGTTCGATGCCCTCGAACTGAGTCGCTGCGTAGATACCCCCAGCTAGGCCACCGAGAAGAGCCAGGATGCGAATCGCAGCCCACGAGTTGACGTCCATGAACGATGTCCATCCCGCGTACACGATGCGCTGTCGGGCTCGAGCTGCCCACCCCTGGGGCGTGAATCGCAGCACCACTCCTCCGAGGCCTTCAACGATGGGAGCGAGGGCCCGCTCGGCGAACCCGGCCTCGAGCTGTTCACTTCTGCTTTGCAGGCTGACCAGCCGGCGCGACGCAGAGGCTCGGGCACTCAGAACCCCGGTCCCGATGTACACGACGCCGGCTGCGACCGTGACGAAAACCACGATGGCGGGAAAGACCGGTGACGCGGCGAAGATCGACATCAGACCTCCACCTTCACGATGCGGTTGATCCAGAAGATCCCCACGAGCAGAAGGAAGATTCCTCCGCCAAGAGAGACGAGCCCCCAGCCGCTGTTGAGGAGAGGCTCGAGATAGGGGCGGTTGTTCAAGAAGAGATAGCCGAACATCAGGAATGGCAGCGAGCCAAGCACCCAGGCCGAGATTCGGCCCTCCGCCGTCATGGCCCTCACCTCTCGCTTGAGGCGGGTGCGGTGCAGCATGGTCTCTGACGTTGTCTGCAGGACTTCGCCGAGATTGCCACCAACCTCTCGCTGGATTTCGATCGCGAGTACGGCCCAGTCGAAGTCGACCGAACCAATACGGTGAGCGATGTCCTTGAGTGCTTCGACCGGGGAGCGTCCCAGACGGATCTCCGAGAGTGCCCTGGCGAACTCACGTCCAGTTGGGTCCGGGGCCTCCTGGCCGACCGCTTCGATGGCCTGCATCAGCGAATACCCGGCCCGCAGCGATGCCGCAACGAGGTTGAGAGTGTCTGGTAGCTGCGACTCGAATCGGTCCCGTTCCCGATTGGCTACTCCCTGCATAGCCACTGCTGCGATCACCAGGACTCCGATTCCCACTCCGATTCCCACCAAGACGTTGCGGCTCATGACGGCACCGACGGCGCCGGCCACGATCGCAACGACCAGAGCGGCCATGATCGCCTCACCGGGCTTGAGAGGGACGTTCGCCTGGACAAGTGCAGTCTCGATCGACGGGATCAGCCCACGACGTTCAGCTTCGCGCTCAGCTCGGCTCGCGAACCGCCGCAAGATGGGGAACCGCGCCAGGAAACCGGTGTCGATTGTCTCTGAGCTGTACGAGCCAAGACGGCGCCTCAGATCGGTTTCCGGACGAAGTCCGGCAAGCAGGATGCCGAGCAACACGATTGCCCCGGCCGCAGCGACCGTACCGACAATCCTCAGCACGCGAGCACCGCTTCCGATGTCGACGGTGGTCTGCGCAAGTGCAGGTGTAGCACCGACGACCAGGGCCACAAGAGTGGCGAACACCCCGAAGCCCAGGCGTCGCATCGGGGTCACTTCCGGCGCTCGAACCGCTCCGGCTCGAACAGCTCGGCCGGAAGTGTGATGCCGAGATTCTGGAGATGCTCGCTGAATGACGGCCTGATACCGGACGACTTGAGGTGGCCTTTGTACCGACCATCCGGGTCGATGCCCATGCCAAAGTCGAAGAGGTAGAGATCCTGAGTGGTGATCACGTCGCCCTCCATGCCGACCACCTCGGTCACGTGAGTCACGCGGCGAGTCCCATCCCGGAGGCGATGGAGGTGCACGACGAGGTCGACCGCCGACGCGATCTGCTCGCGAATGGCTCGGATCGGCAGATCCATGCCAGACATCAGGACCATGGTCTCGATTCGGGCCAGAGTGTCACGAGGCGAGTTCGAGTGAATAGTGGTGAGTGACCCGTCGTGACCCGTGTTCATGGCCTGGAGCATGTCCAAAGCCTCACCACCACGTGCCTCGCCGACCACGATTCGGTCGGGCCGCATACGCAACGAGTTCTTGACAAGGTCCCGGATCGTGACGGCGCCCTTCCCCTCGAGGTTCGAGGGGCGAGCTTCGAGGCTGACCACGTGGAACTGATTGAGGCGAAGCTCGGCAGCGTCCTCGATGGTGACGATTCGCTCCTCGTCCGGGATGAACCCGGACAGAACGTTGAGCATCGTCGTCTTCCCGGAGCCAGTGGCTCCTGACACGATCACGTTCATCCGCCCTTCGACGGTCCTGCGGAGGAACTCCTTGGCCTGACTGGAGTAGGTGCCGTTGTCGACGAGATCTTCGGCCGTGAATGGGTCAGCGGCGAACTTGCGGATTGTGAGGTACGGCCCTCCGATCGCCAGCGGGTGAATGATGGCGTTCACGCGGGACCCGTCCGGCAGACGGGCGTCGACCATCGGCGTCGACTCGTCGATCCGTCGTCCAACCTGGCCGACGATCTTCTCGATGATGCGCTCGAGGTGTGTCGAATCGACGAAACGAGTCGCCGTCTTCTGCAACTTGCCCTCGTACTCGATCCACACCGAATGCGGGCCGTTGACCATCACCTCTGACACGTCGTCGTTGCTGAGGAACGGATCGATTGGCCCGTAGCCGAGGACGTCGTCGGCAATCTCCTGAAGCAGGGTGAGGCGATCGGCTCTCGACAGCGGGACCGACTCCTCCTGATCGAGCGCCCACTCGAGCATCTCCATGACGCGGAGCTTCAGCTCGGCGTCGGTCATCTGACGGTCATATAGCGACGGCCCGAGACCCTCGACGACCTTGTAGTGCAGTTTGCGACGGAGATCCTGACGCATTCCGTCACGCTGGACGTCAGTTGTGACGTCCGAAGCTTTGGCAGCCCGAACCCGATCAGCGAGACTCATCGGTCACCCCCTGAAAACCATCGGCGGCCCTTCTCCTCGGCAGCGCCGCTGGTCGTGTCATCAACGACAAGACGAGCAATACCTCTGAGGTCCCTGGCCACCCTCGAACGCGGATACAGCGATACCACGGGCTCTCCCTCGTTCACGGCCCGTGGGACAAGTTTATCGGACGAAATGGCGCCCTTGACCTCGAGTCCCAGAGACCGCTCTAGCTCGTCGACGTCGAGGCGTGCCTTCGAGTTCACCCGGTTGAGGATCAATTTGAGCTTCTCGAAGGGGTACTTGATGAGTCTCAAAGTGTCGAGCGCGAGCTTGGCGTTCTTGACGCTCGGGAGGTCCATGTCCACCACAAGCAGAACGTCGTCGGAACGTTCGAGGATCGACAGCACCGGTTCGTCGAGAAACGGTGCGGTGTCGATGACGACGTAGTCGAACATCCGCTTCAACATGCCGAGAACTTTGACTACGACCTCAGTAGAGACCTCGTCGGCAAGGGACGGCTCAAGCGGCGCAGAGAGAACCCTCATGCCCGTACGGTGCCGGGCGAGCAGGGACTCGAGAAGAGGCTCGTCGAGCTTGTCGACGTCGCGAGCTGCATCCACGATGGTGTGCTTGGGGTCTACCTGGAGCGAGATGCACACGTCGCCAAACTGGAGGTCTGCGTCGAACACAACGACCTTCTCTGGATCTCCCCACATCGCCAATGCGAGGGCGACGTTCACGGACGTCATGGTCTTGCCGGCACCGCCCTTGGGGCTCATCACTGTCACGACCCGGCCGATACTGGCTCGAGCTTTCCGATCGCTGTCTTCACGGTTGTCCAGCCTGTCGACGATGCCGAGCGCATCCGACACCTTGCGTACCGTCAGCGGAGCTTCGACGACGTCGCGAAAGCCCGCCCGCAGTGCTGCCTTGAGAACACTGGTGTCGAGCCCTTGCGATACCAGGACTAGAGGCAGGTCGGGCCGCACGTCGAGCAGCAGGCTCGCCTCAGCCACTCCGCTCTCGTGCGAGTACGAAGGGCCGATGAATGCCAGGTCGATGCTTTCCTCGACCAGACGACGCTGGGCATCTGAGATGTTTCGAGCGGTGTAGACCTTTGCGTCATCGAGCAGCTTCCGAGTGTCGTCCACGAAGCCGTCGTCGCCGTCGACGATGAGGACGGTTCGGTCGCTATCCACCACTACGAGCCTCCAAATCCTCCAGCTCTCGCTGCAGGCGCTCGACGATCGAGAAGATGTCGTCGCCAGTGACACCCTCGGTGTCGACCGGTGTATAGCCCTCAGGCAGAAGGACAAGGGTCACCTCAGTGAACTTGTCAATCCAGATGATCCGCTCGGCCTGTTCAACGGTTACCTCGAGGATGAGGACTTCACCGCCGAGAGGGGTCAAGCCAGCTTGCTCACCGGGGGCCTCGCGAACGAAGGCGCCGACAGCGAGGACCTCGAGCTCCTGGAGCACAGTCTCGGTGTAGTCGAACACCTGGGGAGTGGCAGCAGCCAACGCCTCCTCCGGTGTGATGCCCGCCTCATCGTCGACCGGCACCGCAGGGGCAGCCGGCTCTTCGACCTCGCCGAGGAAGAAAGCCCTCAGATCCTCATCAGTGAGTGTCTGGAGGAAGCGGCTGACGTCAACAGCCGTAGTGGCGACGATGTTGACCCGATCTCCAGGACGTATGAAGCCACCGACCGCGGCAACCTGGGACGGGCTGATAGCGACGGCGACTCGACCCGGTGCGATCGTCTCAGATAGACGCGGGATGACGATTTCCTCGACCGATTGCACCATGTCCGTTGTGATTATCGCGCCCTCGGAGATGGGTCCGGTGGTCACCGTATCGGCGACAAACAGCTGGTTGAGGGCATCCTGGTCAACGATGGCAGCCGGAGGCAGGAACTCCTGATTTGTCGTCGACGCCTCGATGAACGGCAGGGCCGTGGCGCCATCGACGCCGGGCCCGATCCGCTGCGTGGCGCGGAACACATCGACGACCTCGATATCGGCCTTTACGTCGCTCTCGACGTTGCGGAGAAACTGCCAAATGGCGAAAGCTGCCAACCCTGCGAGGAGCAGGGCGACAAGCAGGACGATCGTGCGTCTACCCATGATGTAGGCCCCTTTGTGTGTGCGTGGACACGACGACCGCTACCCGAATCCCTTGTCGTCATGTCCAGACTGGCATTTGCCGGGCATAAGTCAAGGAACAGTCAGTTGCGGCCAATGCCTCGCTCTTTGAGCTCTTCGAGGATTGCCTCAAGAGAAGCATCGGCAGCAAACGACGGCTCCTGAACCTTCTCTTCCTCGCGCTGGAACTCCCGCCGGCGGGGTCCTCGCGGCTCACGCGGTTCCGGCTGTTGAGCCTGACGCTCCTCGTAACCGGGCAGCGCCTGCTTGATCGAAAGGCTGACACGGCGACGGTCGGTGTCGATCTCAGTCACCTTCACCTTCACAGCCTGGTTGATGGAGAGCTCGAGTTCCGGGCTCTCGACATGGTGCATGGCGATTTCGGAGACGTGAACCAGACCTTCGACGCCACCACCGACAGATACGAATGCCCCGAACGGCACCGTCTTGGTGACTGTGCCATCGAGCACGCTGCCAATGCTGTTGGCCGAGGCGAACTGCTCCCACGGGTCTTCCTTGGTCTGGCGGATCGACAGTGAGATCCGCTCACGGTCCCGATCCACCTCGAGGACCTTGACGCTGACCTTGTCGCCGACGCTCACTACCTCTCCGGGATGATTGACGTGCTGCCACGACAACTCGGAGACGTGCACGAGGCCGTCCATGCCCCCGAGGTCCACGAAGGCCCCGAAGTTGACGACGGACGAGACCACGCCCTCGCGAAGGTCGCCCGGCTCGAGCGACGTGAGGAAGGAGTGACGCTGTTCGGCTTGCTCCTCCTCGAGATAGGCCCGGCGAGACAGAACGACGTTGTTGCGGTTCTTGTCCAGCTCGATGACCTTGGCCTCGATGTCCTGACCAATGAACGGGTTGAGGTCGCGGACCCGGCGCAGATCGACCAGTGAAGCGGGCAAGAAGCCTCGCAATCCGATGTCGACGATGAGCCCGCCCTTGACAACCTCGATGACGCCGCCGGTGACGGTTCCACCTTCGTGCATGACGGTCTCGATGCGGCCCCAGGCCCGCTCGTACTGAGCGCGCTTCTTGGAGAGCACGAGTCGACCCTGGTCGTCCTCCATCTGCATGACGAGGGCTTCGATCTCCTCGCCCGGCGTGACGACGTCGGACGGATCGGCGTTGTTCCGGATCGACAGCTCTTTGACAGGGATGACGCCCTCGGACTTGTACCCGATGTCGATCAGCACCTCGTCAGGATCGATCCGCACGACGGATCCCTTGACGATGTCGCCTTCCTTGAACTCGAACACCGTGCGTTCCACGGCGGCGGCGAAGTCTTCTTCGGAAGGGCTGTCGCTGATGTCACCGACGTCCTTGGGAGCTGTCAAAGCCTCTTTGGGCGCTGGCGGCGGCTTACGCACCGCGGGCTCTTCGGCGGTCACGGGCGCAGCAGCAACGGGCGCGGCAACGGCCGCCGCGTCGCTGGGGGCAGGCGCCTCCGCCGTCTCGGGTGCCGCGGCAACCGGCTCCGCATCAGGCTGTGCGGGTACTTCAGGTGCCGCGGCAACGGCCGCCGCGTCGCTCTGGACGGGGGCCTCGGTGGCAACTGGATCGGCCTCGGTCAACTCAGCGACCTCTGTCGATGTGGCATCGGCCGTTGGCGCCGATTCGGCAACCGCGGTCTCAGTGGTCGGCTCAGTCGCCTCGGAAGGCGTGGTCGCCTCGGAAGGCGTGGTCGCCTCAGTGGCAGAAGCCTCAGTGGCAGAAGCCTCAGTGGCAGAAGCCTCAGAAGCCGGAGCCTCAGTGGCCGGGGTTTCCGTCGCCGGGTCGGCGG
>JABDMN010000395.1 GCA_013001485.1 Acidimicrobiia bacterium | reverse complement strand
TACCGCCCGTCGCCGCTACCTCTCTCGTCTGCAAAGGAACCGCCGTGTCACAGCCCATCATTGAAGCCGAAGGCATCACCAAGTCGTTTGGTGACGTTCAGGCGCTCACCGGGGTCGACCTCGCCGTCGAGACTGGAACCGTCTTCGGCTTGCTGGGCCCGAACGGTGCCGGGAAGACGACCATGGTCCGCATCCTCACCACATTGCTCAAGCCCGACGGCGGCCGCGCTCGCGTCGCCGGCTTCGATGTCGCAACCCAAGCCAGGGAACTGAGATCCCGCATCGGCCTGGCCGGGCAGTATGCAGCAGTGGATGAGATCCTCACCGGCAGGGAAAACCTCGAAATGGTGGGCAGGCTGTACCGCCTCCCCACCAGGGTGGCCAGGGACCGTGCCGACGAGATCCTCCACAGGTTCGACCTGGCGCACGCCGGCGACCGAACCGTCAAGACCTACTCGGGCGGTATGCGACGCCGGCTCGACCTCGCCGCCAGCCTCGTCGGGCGACCCGAGGTGCTGTTCCTGGACGAGCCGACCACCGGCCTCGATCCGCGGAGCAGGATCGGCCTGTGGGAGTTCATCGAACGTCTCGTCGACGAAGGCACGACGCTGATGCTGACGACTCAGTATCTCGAAGAAGCCGACCGCCTCGCCGATCGTATTGCCGTGATCGACAACGGTGGTGTGCTCGAGGAGGGCACATCGGACGAACTCAAGTCGAAGATCGGGGCAGACGTCCTCGAACTCGAACTCAGTGATCCAAGCCAGTCGGGCGCGGCTCTGGCGGCACTCCAGGACATATGCTGCGAGGGTGCCGGAGTCGAGGCCGAGGGAAGCATCGTTCGGGTGCCAGTAGAGAATGCGGCCGCCACCATCAGGGAAGCCATCAGGCGAGTCGACAACGCCGGCATCTCCCTCGTGGATATCGAGATTCACCGTCCAACGCTCGACGACGTGTTCCTTTCCATCACAGGACACCATGTCGAGGAAGAACCCGTTCCCGCCGCAAACGGGAGCCGCCGCAAGAGGAGAGGTCGATGACAACCGCGACACCCACGGTCCCCACTCCCCCCGCAACCACCAGCGGACTTGCATCCATCCGTTGGACGATCTCCGACGCGCTGGTCGTGACGAAACGCAACCTCCTCAAGTATGTGCGGGTTCCTACCCTGCTCATCTTCTCGACCATCCAGCCGGTGATGTTCGTGCTGCTGTTCAACTACGTGTTCGGCGGCGCCATCGGTCAGGCGATCCCCGCCGCTGCTGGTGGCGAGTACCTCAACTGGTTGATGCCAGGCCTGCTCATCCAGGTGGCAGCCTTTGGTTCTGGCCAGACCGCAATCGGCCTCACCGACGACCTGTCCAAGGGTGTAATCGATCGGTTCAGGTCTTTGCCGATGGCCCGCTCGGCTGTGCTCGCCGGCCGGACACTGTCGGACCTGATGCGCAGCGCGGTGATCATCATGCTCATGCTCGCCGTCGGGTTCCTCATCGGATTCCGCTGGCAGACCGATGTGTTCGGGATGATCGGGGGGCTGATCATCGCCGGCGTGTTCGCCTACTCGCTGTCGTGGGTGATGGCGACGATCGGCCTCGCCGTGAAAGACCCGGAAGCAGCACAGGCAGCCGTTTTCCTCCCCGTTTTCCCGCTCGTGTTCGCCAGTTCGGTGTTCGTCCCGACCGAGACCATGCCGAGTTGGCTCCAAACCTTCGCCGACAATCAGCCGATCACTGTCACCGTGAATGCGCTGCGCGGGCTGATACTCGGGGAGGGCGCACTCCCGGCTGGACAAACGACCGAAGGCCAGGTGCTGCTTGCCCTGGTGTGGTCGTTCGCGATCCTGGCGGTGTTTGCTCCTCTGGCCGTGCGGATCTATCGCCGAACGGTCGGTTGATCAGTAATCGACCTCGGAGAGCTTGTTGAGGCGGCGCAGGTTGTGGACCGCCTCTACGAATCTGACGGTGCCTGTCTCGGCTCGCAGCACCAGCGAATGAGTCGTCACCCGCTCACCGTCGAAGCGAACGCCATCGAGCAGGTCACCTGAGGTCACGCCGGTCGCAGCAAAGAAGGTGTGCGACGAGTTGACCAGGTGCTTCATCGTCAGCACTTGCTCGAGATCGAGTCCGTGTTCTGCCGCATAGTTCCGCTCTTCGTCGTCGCGTGGCCACAGCTTGCACTGCTGGTCGCCGCCGAGGGCGATCAAGGCGCAGGCACTGGTCACAGCTTCGGGAGATCCGCCGATACCCAGCAGGATGTCGACACCGCTGTCGCGCTTGCAGGTAGAGATGGCGGCCGAGATGTCGCCGTCCGAGATCAGCTTGATCCTGGCTCCTGCCTCGCGGACTGCGCGAATGATGTGTTCGTTCCGCGGCCGGTCGAGGATGATCGCCGTCACGTCGTTGACCGTCTTGTCTCTGGCCTTGGCCACCTGCGTCAGGTTGTGGACGATCGGCGCATTGATGTCGATGGTCCCTGCGGCCTCAGGGCCAACCGCGATCTTGTCCATGTAGACCAGCGAACCCGGGGCATACATGGATCCCCGCTCAGCGAGGGCCAGCACTGCCAGCGCCCCGTCGAGACCGAGAGCGGTCAGTCGGGTGCCGTCGACGGGATCGACCGCAACATCCACCGCCGGTGGCGAGCCGTTGCCAACAGGCTCCCCGTTGCCCAGCATCGGGGCCTCGTCCTTTTCGCCTTCGCCGATGACAACGACGCCGTCCATGTCGACGGTCCCCAGGATGCGGCGCATGGCGTCGACCGCCGCCTGGTCAACTGCGTCCTTGTCGCCCTTGCCCTGGAAGCGAGCCGCGGCCATGGCCGCAGCTTCGGTGACGCGGACCAGTTCGAGCGCGAGGTTTCGTGTTGGTGCCCCGCTCATGCCGGGACCTCCACGATGACAGCGTCGCCTTGACCGCCACCGCCACACAGTGCAGCAGCGCCGATGCCGCCACCGCGCGAGCGCAGCGCGTTGATCAGGGTCACCACGATCCGGGCACCCGTGGCGCCAAGCGGGTGGCCGAGAGCGATTGCTCCTCCATGGACGTTGACCTTGTCGGCGTCGAGGTCGAGCATCTGTGCCGACCACAAGCCGACGGATGCGAAGGCCTCGTTGAACTCGACCAGGTGAAGGTCGGAAGCGGACAGCTCCGTCTTCTTGAGCGCCATCAGCAAGGCCTCGGCCGGGCGCTCGTGCAAGGTCGCATCCGGCCCAGCCGTCTGGCCATAGGCGAGCACTCTCGCCAGCACCGGCAACCCGGCCCCGAGGGCGGCCTTCTCATCTGCGACGACGACGGCGGCGGCTCCATCGGAGATCTGTGAGGCGTTGCCCGCTGTGATCGTCCCGTCGGCAATGAACGCAGGGCGGAGCTTGCCGAGGCTCTCCATGGTGGTCTCAGGTCGGATGCCCTCATCTGTCGCAACCTCAATGGCGTCTCCGCGTCGCTGCGGGACCGAGACGGGCACGATCTCGTCGGCAAACGTGCCGTTCTCGGTTGCCGCGAGAGCCCGGGCATGGCTGGCCGCAGCGATCTCGTCCTGTTCCTCCCGGGTGATCCCGAGGCTGGCGTTCTTGCGATCTGATGACTCGCCCATGGTGCACGAGTCGAACGAGCAGAACAGCCCGTCGTGCTGCATCGAGTCGACGAGCGTGGCGTCACCGATGCGAAGCCCGCTACGTGCGCCGGGGAGGACGTACGGAGCGTTGGTCATGCTCTCCATGCCTCCGGCGATGATGAACTTGGCCTCACCGAGACGGATGCGGCGGTCGGCGTCGGCGATGGCGGTCATCCCCGAGAGGCACACCTTGTTGACGGTGGTCGATGGCACGGTCATCGGTATCCCGGCCTTGGTGGCTGCCTGGCGGGAGGTGATCTGACCCGTTCCTGCCTGGAGCACGTGACCAAAGATGACCTCGTCGACGGTGGACGGCTCGATCCCGGCACGGTCGACCGCGCCGCCGATGGCAACGGCTCCTAGGTCCATTGCGCTCAGCGTCGAGTAGGCGCCGCTGAATCGGCCGATCGGGGTCCGAGCGATAGAGCTGATGACAGTGGTCATGGTCCTCCTTGGTGCACTGCCCAGGCTACCGGGGAGCGGCCGGGTCGGAGCCTGGCGTAGGCTCCCCGGATGCTCCCGTACAACCTCGATCACGTCGCAGTTGCGGTCGCCGAGCTCGACGAGGCGATCCCGCGATTCGAAGCTCTCTACGGGGCCGTCGCGGGAGACCGGGAGAGGGTCGAGACTCAGGGAGTCGAGGAAGTCATGATCCCGGTCGGTGGGTCACACATTCAGCTGATCGCCCCACTCGATGAGGACACGCCGGTGGGACGGTTTCTCGACAAGCGAGGTGAGGGTCTGCACCATGTCGCCCTCGCCGTTCCCAACATCGAGGCCGCTCTCGTGCACGTCCGAGCGGTCGGTGGCCGTCTCGTCGACGAAGAGCCCCGGATCGGCGGACGGGGCGCCCTCATTGCCTTCGTTCACCCCAAGAGCTGGGGTGGCACGCTCGTCGAACTCGTAGAGTTGCCCCTGTGAAGGGAGAGATCTCCGGCCGGGCCGACACCATCACCGCCGCAGCCATCGCCGCGGCGGTGG
>JABDMN010000371.1 GCA_013001485.1 Acidimicrobiia bacterium | reverse complement strand
CGCCAGGGCCTTGCGGAGAGCTTCGTACCCGCCGGTTGCCTGGTACCGGGCCAGCGTGTGCGAGTCGGCTGGATGGGTGACCATCCTGTCGGTGAGGATCTTCATCGACCCTCCCCCGCAGTTCCGTAGGGAGCAAACGCCGGGAACGGCACGACGGCGCCGCTGGCCTCCCGAGATCCCCAGTCGAAGGAGCGCTGGCCTCCGAACAGCTCCTGCATCTCGTCACCGAGCACGACGTCGGGGCGGCCATCACGCAACCACCGGCACAACGCCCGGCCTTGGTCGGGAGCGACGCCCTCGACCAGCTCGTAGTTGACCTGCATCGCGGGAGCGCCACCACATGCACCGATGCACTCGACGTGCTCGACGGTGAACGTCCCGTCTTCAGAGGTCTCACCGTCGGGCGTGCCGGACTCGTCCTCGATGGCAGCCAGAACGTCGTCGCCGCCCAACAGCATGCACGAGATGGATGTGCACACCGACAGCAGGTAGGTCCCGACACCGTGGCGCTTGTACATCGTGTAGAAGCTGGCCACCGCCTGCACCTGGGCCGACGTCAACCCGGTGAGCTCAGCGACCTCGCGCATCGCCTCCGTTGACGTGTGCCCGTGGTGTTTCGAGGCCATATAGAGCAACGGCATCACGGCGGACCGCTTGTCGGGGTAGGCAGCGAGGATCTGCTCGACGCGGGCATGGCTGCGCCAGTCGGTCATCGGTCGACATCTCCCAGGACAGGGTCGACGGAGGCGAGCGTGGCGACGATGTCTGCGACCAGCGAGTCGGTCATCATCACCGGCAGCGCCTGCACGTTGGCGAAGGACGGGCCTCGAACGTGGAGCCGGTACGGGCGGGCGCCGCCATCCGAGACCAGGTACATCCCCAGCTCCCCACGCGGCGACTCAACTGCCTGATAGACCGATCCTGGTGGAACTTTGAAGCCTTCGGTGAACAACTTGAAGTGATGGATGAGCGCTTCCATCGATTCGTCGATGCGTTTGCGTGGCGGTGGCGTGACCTTGCGGTCCTCGGTGCGGTAGTCGCCCTCAGGCATGGTCTCGAGCACCTGGCGCACGATGCGCAACGACTGGCGAACCTCTCCGAACCGCACCAGGTATCGGTCGTGTACATCGCCATGCTTGCCCAACGGCACGTCGAAGTCGTACTGCTCGATACCGGAGTACGGCATGGCCTTGCGCAGATCCCAATCCACGCCGGAAGCGCGAAGCGCCGGTCCGGTGACTCCGTAGGCGAGGGCCTCGTCTGGCGTGATGACGCCCACGCCCATGGTCCGGTCGAGGAAGATCGGGTTCTCGTTCAGCAGCTCCTCGTACTCGGCCAATGCAGCAGGCATCGCTTCGAGGATGGCGACGATCTCGTCCTCCCAGCCGTCGTGAAGGTCCGCTGCGACACCGCCAGGTCGGATGTAGTTGTGGTTCATTCGCAGCCCGGTGACCGACTCGAAGAAGGCAAGGAACGGCTCACGCTCGCGCCATCCGTAGATCATCATCGACAGGGCCCCGATGTCCATTCCCTGCGTGGCCACCCACAGCAGATGGCTGGCAATCCGGTTCATCTCGGTCATCAAGATCCGGATCGCCTGCGCTCGGGGCGGGATCTCGACTCCGAGCAAGTCTTCGACGGCGAGCGAGAAACACAGCTCGTTGAAGAACGGCGACAGGTAATCCATGCGGGTCACGTTCGTGGAGCCCTGCATGTAGGTGAGCGTCTCGGCCGTCTTCTCCATCCCCGTGTGGAGGTACCCGATGATTGGCTTGACCCGGCGGATCGTCTCGCCTTCGAGCTCGAGCTGGAGCCGGAGCACGCCATGGGTCGACGGGTGCTGCGGGCCCATGTTGATGATCTGCCGCTCATCCTCGTCGGTGTCGTCCTCGAGCAGGTAGTCGTCGTCGACGAGTGTGCCCCGCTGCGCCGCCAGAGAAGGTTCCTGGCTCTCTGGCAGAAGCTCCTGGGCGCCTTCGTCGGTGGCCCCCTTCACCCAGTCGGGCTCTTCCGTGCCTGCGACCCAGATGTCGTGGAGACGGCGACGTTCGTCGCTGTCGCTGGCCTGGGTCGGCGTCTCGGGCGGAGACTCGACTGAGGGGGCTTCTCGGTCGCCTGAAGTCAGGCTCGGGGTGTCACTCATGGTGCCTTGTGTGCTTCCTTGAACTGAACCGGTACCGAACCGACCGCGTAGTCCTTCCGCAGCGGATGGCCTTCCCAGTCGTCGGGCAGCAGGATGCGGGTGAGGTCTGGGTGGCCTGTGAAGTTGATGCCGAAGAGGTCGAAGATCTCTCGCTCGTAGAAGTTTGCTCCGGGAAAGACTCCGGTGAGCGAAGGCAACGTCGGGTCTTCAGAGCCCACGGCCACGTGGACTTCGAGCCGCTGGCCGCGCCCAATGTCGATGACGTTGAGCACGACCTCGAACCGGGGCCTCCTGCGCAGATGATCGACACCGCAGTAGTCGACGAACATGCGGTAGCCGCCGTCGCGAGCTGCGGCCACGACAGACACCAGATCCTCCGGATCCACCGAAAGCAGGTGCCCGTGGCGCGTGGGCACGGCAACGACGGTCGGGTGGGTGGCGACGATCGGATCGAGCACCTCGTCTCCCGGGAGGGTCACCACCGGCTCCGGAGCGGTCTCCTCGGCGGCGTCGGTCTGAACGTTCTCGTCGCTCATCGCTTGATCTCTCCGGCCATGATCTGATCTTGAAGGGTGAGGATGCCGTGCATGAGCGACTGTGGCCCCGGCGGGCATCCAGGCACGTAGACGTCGACCGGAACCACCTGATCGACTCCCTGAACCAGGGCGTAGTTGTTGAACATGCCGCCAGACGAGGCGCAGGCC
>JABDMN010000369.1 GCA_013001485.1 Acidimicrobiia bacterium | reverse complement strand
CCTTCCACAACCGCAGTGGGGAGCTGGCTGGGATCGGAATTGATCGTCTCCGATATGGACACTGTCGCCGACTTCTATCGCGGGCTGTTCGGATGGGAGTTCCAGCAAACGGACGAGGCGGGTCGCTTCGCCATTCCCAATGGTGGCGCCGCGGAAGTGGTGAGCAACGCCATCAAGGGCGACAAGGAGTACTGGAGTGTGTTCTTTGCGGTTGACGGGGCCACAGATCCTCGGTCCCGGGTCGAGGAAGCGGGAGGAGCCGTCACCTACGAGTACGAGAACGCTCGGGGTCGGCACCTGGTCGTGACTGACTCCCAGGGCGCAGTTGTCACCCTCACCGTCGGGTAACAGACGCTGGCGGCGAGTTGGCTAACTCAGTCATTGCCGGTCGCGTTGAAGGACGCCTACTCGCCTTTGAACTCAGGATCCCGCTTCTCGAGGAAGGCGGCTGCGGCCTCCATCAGGTCGGCAGAGTGCAGGAACGACGTGTTCCACAGCGCCACGTAGTCGAGAGCCTCGTCCACCGACTTGCCTTCGGTAGCCCGCAGCACCTGCTTCGACCCCTGAACGGCAAGAGGCGAGTTGGCCGCAATCGCCTGCGCCAACGACACCGCCTCCTTGTGAGTCGTCTCGGGATCGGGATACACGTGAGAGACCAGCCCCATTTCGTGGGCCTCGGAGGCTGGAAAGTCCTTGCCGGTGTACACGATCTCGGCAACCCGGCCCGGATCGATGATGTGGGGGAGGCGCTGGAGCGTGCCGACGTCGGCCACCATCGCCATCCGGGTCTCCCGCACCGAGAACGTCGCGTCTGCTGCCGTGACGCGGATGTCGCAGGCAGTGATCAGGTCGACCCCGGCCCCTAAGCAGTAGCCGTGCACGGCGGCGATGACTGGCTTCGAATTCCGGGCGACCGAAGTGAAGGTGTGCTGCATCCTCTTGACCGTCTTGCGGAGCTCTGCGCGGTCGGTCACGTTCAGCGGCGCATTCGCCAGCAGCTCAGGCCCGAACTCCATGAGGTCGAGACCGACGGTGAATGCAGGACCGCGAGCAGCGATGACGATGGCGCGAACCTCGGGATCGTCGTCGAGGGCGTCCATGATCACCGGCAGGTCGACCCACATCTCTGTGCCCATGGCGTTGCGTTTCTCGGGCCTGTCGAGCCAGACCACTGCGACGTGGCCATCGCGCTCGACGGTGAGAACGGTTGATTCAGGAGTTGAAGAAGGGGGCGTGTTGGCGTGTTCCATGGAGCGACGGTATCAGCGGCCAGGGGGCCATGCTCAGATCAGGTCGACGCCCCGGTCACCGGAAACGATGGTCCCAATGGGAAGGGCTTCGTGGTCGGCCAACGCCGCCAGGGCCGTCGACAAATCGTCGGCAGCGACGATCACAGCAAACCCGATCCCCATGTTGAAGACCCGGAACATCTCGTCGCGCGCCACTTCGCCGGCTGCGGCAATCTCGTCGAAGACTGACGGCGTCGTCCAGGCGCCCGTCTCGATGATGGCGCGGGTCCCTTCGGGAAGCGGCCGCACCAGGTTGCCGGGTATGCCCCCGCCGGTGATGTGGGCCATCCCGTGCACCGGAATGGCGTCGAGCAGCCTCGTGACGATCGGTGCGTAGATGACAGATGGCTCCAGCAGTGTTTCCGCGTCCGGCCGCTCTGGTAGAGCCCGTATCAACGAGAACCCATTCGAACGAACGTTGGGCGAAGCCAACCCGATGACCACATCGCCTTCCTCGACCAGTTCTCCGGTGACCTGGGCACCATCTTCCACCAGTCCCAGGGCACTCGCAGACAGGTCGAAGGTGCCAGGTGCCATGACGCCCGGGTGCTCTGCCGTTTCCCCTCCGAGGAGAGCAACGCCGGCTGAGCCGCAGGCTCTCGCCACCGAGGACACCAAGGCAGTCACCAGGTCCTCGTCGAGTTCACCGACGGCGATGTAGTCGGTGAGGGCCACCGGCCGAGCACCGGCCGCTGCAAGGTCGTCGACGCACATGGCAACGAGGTCGAAGCCGAGCCCGTCGACTTGGCCGGCGTCCCTCGCCACCTCGGCCTTGGTGCCGACGCCGTCGGTTGACATCATCATGACGGGACGCTCGTAGCCCTCCGGAAGGCGCAGGCCAGCTGCGAACCCACCGAAGCCTCCAACGACGTCGTCGGACCACGTGGCTGTGACCTCTTTGGCGATGCGGGCCACCGATCGGTCGGCGGCATCGAGGTCGACCCCGGAAGATCGATAGGTGGTCATGTCTCTTCCAGTGCGAACTTGCCGTCGCCGTTGGGGATTGGCGTCGGGTATTCGCCGGACAGGCAGGCCGTGCAGAATCCGTCTGATGCGGCTCCTGTGGCTTCGAGCAGGGCATCGAGTTCGAGATAGGCGAGCGAGTCGACATCGAGGTACTCGGCGATCTCCTCGACCGAGCGGTCGGCGGCGAGCAAGGTCGACCGGTCACCGGTGTCCATTCCATAGAAGCACGGCCAGCGGTACGGCGGCGACGAGATGCGGAGATGGACGGCGGAAGCGCCGGCGTCCCTCACCATGCGGATCAGCTGGCGTGTGGTCGAGCCGCGAACGATCGAGTCGTCGACCAGCACCACGTCTTTCCCGTTCAGCTCCTGACGCAGCGGGTTGAGCTTCATGTGGATGCCCATGTCGCGCATCGCCTGTGCCGGCTCGATAAAGGTTCGCCCGACGTACCGGTTCTTCACCAGGCCATCGCGGTACGGGATTCCCGAGGCAGCTGCATATCCCTGAGCGGCAGGGATCCCGGACTCGGGTACCGGCACCACCACGTCGGCTGTCGCCGGGGCCTGAGCAGCCAGCGCCTCTCCCATGTGGCGGCGGGCAGCGTGGATGTTCTGGCCGGCGATCAGCGAATCGGGACGAGCGAAGTAGACGAACTCGAACAGACACATTCGGGCGGGGGAGGGCTCGAAAGGCTGAACCGAGGTGATGCCGCGGTCATCGATGACCACCATCTCTCCTGGCTCGACGTCGCGAAAGAACGTCGCCCCCATGATGTCGAACGCAGCCGACTCCGAGGCAAGCACCCAGCCATCGCCCAACTTGCCGATGCTGAGCGGACGGAACCCGTGCCGGTCGCGGACCCCCACCAGGCTGGTGCGATCCATCACGGCGAGAGTGAACGCACCCTCGAACGTCGGGAGCACAGCGGTGAGGGCCTCGACCAGGTTCGCTTCGTT
>JABDMN010000343.1 GCA_013001485.1 Acidimicrobiia bacterium | reverse complement strand
CGGGGGACCCCCTCCCTCTGCCAAGGTCACGGGCCGGCGAAGAAGTTCCGTTTGTCCCCCCTCACGGGCTCCTTTTTCGCCGGCCCGTTTTCTTTTTCCCGGTGTCAGGAGCTGCCGAGCCGGGTGGCGATCTCGCCGATCTGTCCTCGGTGTTCGGCCTCGTGCTGGCTCAGATGATGGATCACCCACTCGGGTGTGACGTCGTATGACTCGAGGGACCTTTCCCGTGTGAAGTCGCCCGCGTCGATTTCTCGCATCCTGGAGAGGAAATGCGTCCGCACGACAGCGAGACGCCCGAGGTGATTCTCGACCGGTTCACCTGCCGCACGAACCAGTTGACCCTGGTCGTCGCGGACGTCGTCGGGGAACAGTGCGACGATGTCCGAGGGGTAGTCATCGCTCTCGAGAATCTCCGAATACAGCCAGTCGAGTTCGATGGCGGCAACGTGATAGAGCAATCCAGCGATCGTGTTGGTGCTCCCCGGCACGACGACGTCGAGCCAGGTCGGATCGACCTCGTCGAGGCCTTCCAGCGTGCGAGTTCTCGTGTCCTCGAGCGACCACAATGCGGCCGCGATGCGCTCGGGGTAGCCGACGAGGGGCATTGGCACGAATCTGGGTCTGTCCACGAGACAACCGTAGCGATCCCCGAGGGCCCAGAAACGCCCGGTAGGCTCGCCGAGATCGCAACTGGAGGTGCCGGTCATGGAGGGATTCATCGAGCGGGTTGTCATACCCGTCGCGGCGGGTGGTGGCATCGCCATCGCCGTCTGGTTCGTGGGCCGTGTCGTCGCCGGGCGTCTTCCTGGCCAAATCCGGGAACTCGTCAAGCAGCTGATCCCGGTTCTCGTGCTCACCGTGCTGGTCGTGACCCTGCTCGTTGTCATCGACCCCGATCAGGCACAGACGCTCATGGACTCGTCCATCAGCTCGATCCCCCGAATCGTGATTGCCGTGATCATCGTGATCATCGCCAGGGCGCTCGGCCGCATCCTGGGTCTGTTCGTGGAAACGGCGCTGCGATCGGTGTCCGATGTGATGGCGGTGCGGGGCAGACTCGTTGTCGCCTCGGCCGTGCTCGGCATTGGCGTGATCATCGCCCTGCAGCAACTCGGCATCTCCACCGACATCATCCTGGTGCTTGTCGCTGCCTTCACCTTCGGAACGGCGCTGACGCTGGCGCTTGCCATCGGGCTCGGGGCTAGACCGATCGCCCGCCAGATCGCTGCAGGCCGTCATGTCCAAAACACCTACGAGGCCGGTCAGCGGGTCCGTTTCGGCAACATCGAGGGAACGATCACCGAGATCAAGCTCGCAGCCACCGCCATCACCGTGGGCGATCAGGTGGTCAACGTTCCCAACGAGGAGCTCCTGACCAACCAGGTCACCCTTCTTGACTGACGACGCGGTGGACGCACCAGGGCTCGAGTCGTGGTTAGCGGCGTCGCTCGGGTGGGCGGGGCCGCGTATCTCGAACCAGCGACCGCTCCAGGCTGGGTGGGAGAGCGACGTCATCGCTTTCGATGTTGTTCACGCGTCAGGTGAACACCATCTCGTCGTTCGTCTCTATGAGGGACAAGACGCCGCAGCCAAAGCCGTGCGGGAGTTCGACGGTATGCGGGAGCTGGCCAATGCGGGATTCCCCGTGCCGTTCGTGTTCGGTGCGGAGCCGGATGGCGCGGTTCTGGGTCGGCCCTTTCTCGTGATGGAGTTCGTCGCCGGCAACGCCGAGTGGACATGGCCCGAGGCTGCGGCGTCGTCACACTTCTCGCGGTTGTTCAACGAGCTCCACTCGCTCGATTGGCGGCCTTTTGCCGCCAAATTGGGCCAGGGCGGAGTGGAGGAGACGCTCGAGGACTTCCGCGGCTATCTGGTCAACGCGCCAATCCCCGGTTTCGAGAAGTGGCTGCGATGGCTCGACGAGCGTCTCCACTCGGTACCCCGGCTCGAGCCATCGGTCGTCCACTGGGACTACCACCCGGGGAACATGCTGGTCGCCGACGACGATTCGTTGCGGATCATCGACTGGACCTCGGTCGCTGTCTCCGATCGGCGCTTCGACCTGGCTTGGTCGGGACTGCTGATGAGACAGTCGATGGGAACCGATCTGCTTCGTGAGGCATACGAGCAGCACGCGGGATCGATGGCGGAGATGGAGTTTTTCGACCTTGCCGCCGTACTTCGCCGTCTGTATTCGATCGCTGTCTCGCTCGAGTACGGCCCCGAAGTTCTGGGTATGCGCCCGGAGGCCGCCGATCTCATGCGCGACCAGATCGGGTCTCTCGGACCCAGCTACGAGTGGGCGAGGGACCTCACGGGCGTCAGCATCGAGGCGGTCGAAGCTCTCCTCGAGGGGTGATCGCTCACGGGTTGGCGGGCCCTGGTCAGTCTGTCTCGCCCTGTGTTGCTGCGTTGAGCCGGGCGGCATCGTCGATGACGGCCTGACCTACTCGTCTCATGGCCACGTCGCCGGCGACCACGGCGAGACCTGCCGGCACCGTCGCGATCCGGAACGGATCGAGCCGCTTGTCAGACACATCGACGATCGTCACGTGAGCACCCGATGCGACGAGGGCCCTCTCAGCCTCGTCGCAGTTCACACACCCCGGACCAACCACGAGCACGACCCCGTCCGGAAGAGGAGCTCGTGGGCGGGATCCCAAGCGTCTGGCCGTGATTCCGGTGATCCAGAAAGCGAGTGCGATGGCGCCGACAACGAACAGCGCCTGCCAGAACAGCGTCATCCGCTCGGGAATTCAGGGATGTCGTCTTCGTAGAGCCAGGCGTCGAACAGGTCATCGAGTTGGCCTCCCGACACCTCCTCGGCGACGGCAATGAAGTCGGCCGTGCGAACAGTCCCGTTGCGGTGTCGCTGGTAGTACGTCTGGAGTGTTTCGAAGAAGGCGTCGTCGCCGACCTCGAGACGAAGTGCGTGGAGCACCATCGCTCCGCGGATGTAAACGCCACCGTTGAAGAGGGCGTTGGCAGGTGGTGAACCTGGTGGTGAGAAGTTGGCGTTTCCGTTGATCGCATTGCGGATGTCGCGGAACTGCGTCTCGATGAAGTCTCGGCCAAATTGGCGTTCCGTCCAAAGGAACTCCGCGTAGGTGGCGAACCCCTCGTTGAGCCAGATGTCACCCCAGTCGGCCGGTGTGACGGCGTTGCCAAACCACTGATGAGCGAGCTCGTGAACGATCACGTCCGCAAACACCAGCTCCGGCCCGAACACCGAGAGCGACTGGTTCTCGAGAGCGAACCCGAACCCCCGAACCACGGCGATGCCGTATTCGTCGAACGGGTAGGGGCCGATCAGCTCGATGAACATGTCCATGATGTCGTTGGTGAGGTCGACGTCAGACGGGACCCGGTACCCGGCGGGGAAGGCGTTGCGGATGGGTACGGGCCCGGTGTCGTCGGTGAGGATCTCGTAGTCGCCGACGATCACGGTCGCCAGATACGGTGCCATGGGCTCGTCCATCGACCACTGCCACGTGTCCGAACCGATGTCGGTCACGACGCTGGTGTTGGTGCCATTGGCGATGGCGATGACATCGTTGGGCACAGTCAGAGAGAACGTGAACGTGGCCTTGTCGCTCGGATGATCGTTCACAGGGAACCAGCTCCGGCTGGCATCCGGCTCGGAGATCACATACTCGGTGCCATCGGAGCCATCGGTCCATCCGATGGTCTCTGTTCCATTGAATGCCTCAGGACGGAATGGCTCATGGGTGCCCGAATACTTGATCTCAGTCGTGAAGACACTCCCAGAGGCGAGGTCACGGTTCGGGGTGATCACGAGCTCTGCGTCGTCTCGCGTGAACTCGGCCTGGTCGCCGTCGACTGTCACCCGCTCGACCTCGAAGCCGATCAGGTCCAGATTGAAGCGCGACAGCGCCTGTGTGGCGGTGGCTTCGATGGTCACGATTCCGGCGATGGAATCGCTATCTGGCTCGATGACGAGGTTGAGGTCGTAGTGGGCCACGTCGTATCCACCATTGCCGATACCGGCATAGAGGCTGTCTCCCAGATCGGCAGCCCCGGGGCGTGCCTGTGCAACCGGAGTGGTGGTTGTCGCCGGCACGGTGGTGGTGGCGGTGGTGGTGGATGACGTGGTGGTCGTCGGTTGAGTCGTGGTCGGCGCGGCGTCATCAGCGCTGGTGCAGGCGGCCACAACGAGGGCAATGACGACGAGCCCAACAAGGACGAGCGGCTTCCGCATGGAGTTCACGGTAGAGCAGCTTCTGAATTCAGAGGGCGGCGACGACGGCGTCACCCATGGCGGTGGTGCCGATCGACGGGCCGCCGCGAGCAATGTCAGCGGTGCGGTGGCCGGCGGCCAGGACTCCGGTTACGGCGGCCTCGATGGCTGCAGCTTCGTCCTCGAGGCCAAGGGAATGCCGCAGCGCCATGGCAGCGGCCAGGATCGTTGCCAGGGGGTTGGCCGTGTCGGTACCGGCGATGTCGGGCGCCGACCCGTGGATCGGCTCATACAGTCCGGGCCCGCCGTCGCCGAGCGCCGCCGATGGGAGGAGTCCGAGCGAACCGGGGAGCATCGAGCCTTCGTCGGTGAGGATGTCACCGAACAGGTTGCCGGTGACCACGACATCGAAGTCCCCGGGCCGCGACAACAAGTGCATCGCCATCGCGTCGACGAGCACCACCTCGTACTCAACGTCCGGGAACTCGGCTTCCATCACGCGGCCGGCAACGGTCCGCCACAACCTCGAAACCTCCAGCACGTTGGCCTTGTCGACCGAGGTCACCTTGCCTCGTCGTCGCCTCGCTGCTTCTCCGGCGACTCGCACGATGCGCTCGATCTCTGCTGTCGTGTACCGCATCACCGAATAGGCCGTCGCGCCGTCGTCCTCGGTGCCGGATTCACCGAAGTAGATGCCGCCTGTGAGTTCGCGCACGAAGAGGATGTCGACACCGGCGACGATCTCAGGCCGAAGCGGGGATGCCTCCACCAGTTCGTCCCAAGCCGTGATCGGGCGCAGGTTGGCGAAGAGTCCCAGTTCCTTGCGGATCGCCAGCAACCCGGCCTCGGGTCGGGTCTTGGCTGCCGGGTCAGACCACTTCGGGCCACCCACGGCACCGAGAAGGATGGCGTTGGCATCCCGACAAGCGGCGAGGGTCGAGGCGGGGAGGGGGTCACCGGTCTCATCGATGGCGATGCCACCGATCAGGTGAGTCTCGAACTCGAATGTGTGACCGGACCGAGCGGCCGTTGCTTCGAGGACCTTGCGAGCTTCGGCCACGACCTCGGGACCGATGCCGTCGCCGGGGAGGAGAACGATGCGGGCATTCATCCCGGCGTCAGCAGGATCTTGTTGAGGGCGTGGACGAAAGCGCGGGCCGAGCCATCCACGACGTCGGTGGAGATGCCACGGCCGGAAAAGGTGTCGGCTTCACGTCGCACGACGACGTCTACCGATGCCATCGCGTCCGCACCCGAGGTGACCGGGTTCACCCGGTAGTCGACGAGCTCGACGCCCTCGAGGCCCATGGCACGCAGCAACGCACCGAAAGCGGCGTCGATCATCCCGTCTCCGCGTGCCGACTCCTCGATGGTCTCGTCGCCCCGCCGCACAGTGACCACAGCGACCGGTGTCGCTTGTGAGCCCCCGGAAACGTGCACGTCCTGGAGTTCGAACGTTTCGATGGGTGTGACCGAAGCTGCTTCGACAATGGCGAGCAGACCCTCCTCGCCGATCTCTCCCTTGCGGTCGGCGATGTCCTTGAACCGGTCGAACGCCCTCTGGAAGTCCTCGTCTTCGAGCACGACGCCGAGCCTGTCCAGAGCGTCGGCGAATGCGGCACGTCCCGAGTGTTTCCCCAGGACGAGGCTTGACGTCTGACCCACCGAAGCGGCGTCCATGATCTCGTAGTTCTCGCGGTTGCGAAGCACCCCGTGCTGGTGGATGCCCGACTCATGGGCGAACGCATTGCGGCCCACTACGGCCTTGTTGTACTGCACCGGGTATCCGGTGAGCCGGGACACCAGACGAGACGTGTCGAAGATCTGTGTGGTGTCGGCCTCGATCTCGACGTCGAAGTAGTCCTGACGGGTGGAGATCGCCATGATGATCTCCTCGGTGGAGGTGTTGCCTGCACGCTCGCCGATTCCGTTGATGGCCCCCTCGATCTGGCGGGCGCCGGCCTTGATCGCCGAGAGCGAGTTGGCGACCGCAAGGCCGAGGTCGTTGTGACAATGTGTGGAGACGATCACGTCGTCACGATCCCCGCGTACCTCTCTGTAGATCTTCTCCATCAGCGCGGAGAAGTCCTCGGGGGTGGCAAAGCCAACGGTGTCGGGGATGTTGATCGTCGTCGCACCGGCCTCCACAGCCGCTCGACAGATATCGATAACGAACTGCGTGTCCGAGCGGGTGGCATCTTGGGGTGAGAACTCGACATTGTCGGTGTACGTGCGGGCTCGCTTCACTCCCTCGACTGCGGCCTTCATCACCTCGGCCGGCGTCATCCGAAGCATCGTCTCCATGTGGATGGGCGACGTCGAGATGAACACATGGATGCGGTTGCGATCGGCAGCCCGCAACGCGTCGGCAGCGGCGTCGATGTCGTCCGGCACGGGGCGGGCGAGGGCTGCAATCACCGGCCCAGAAACCTCGGCGGCGATTCGAGACACGGACTCGAAGTCTCCGGGAGACGAGGCGGGGAACCCGGCCTCGATTACGTCGACCTTGAGCTTGCCGAGCTGCGTGGCGATCGCCACTTTGTCGTCGGGTGTCAATGCGATGCCGGGCGCTTGCTCGCCGTCTCGCAATGTGGTGTCGAAAATGATCAATCGGTCTGACATGGGCTCTCTTCCTGGGGGTGGGGCAGGGACGTTTCGGGCCGGGTCAGGCCTGGAACCTGCCCGGCTGAGTAAGCGCCCGTAGGGGAGAGAGGCTCACGTGTCGTCCTCCGGGACCTTCTCGACGAGGAACGGCATCATCTCGCGGAGCCGACGCCCGACCTGTTCGACCGGGTGGTTCCACACATCGGCGCGAGCCTGGAGCAGATTGGGGGCGCCCGCAGCGTTCTCGTCCATCCACTCCCGGGCGAAATCGCCCGACTGGATCTCACCGAGAATCTCCCGCATCGCCGCCCTTGTCTCCTGCGTCACGATCCGCGGTCCTCGGGAGATGTCGCCGTATTCGGCTGTGTCTGAGACCGAGTGCCTCATCCACGAGATGCCCCCCTCCCAAAGGAGGTCGACGATGAGCTTGAGCTCGTGGAGGACCTCGAAGTAGGCCATCTCTTCGGGATATCCGGCATCGGTGAGCGTCTCGAAGGCGGCGCGGATCATCTCGTCGACGCCTCCACAGAGGATCACCTGCTCACCAAACAGGTCGGTCTCGGTCTCGTCCCGGAATGTGGTCTCAATCACGCCTGCCCGGGTGCCGCCGATGCCGTGGGCGTACGACAGACCCAACGCCAGGGCCTCGCCGGTTGCGTCCTGGTGGACGGCGACGAGCGACGGCACTCCTGAGCCCTCCTGGTATTGACGGCGGACCAGGTGTCCGGGGCCCTTGGGGGCGACCATCAGCACGTCGACGTCTGGCGGAGGCTTGATGTAGCCGAAGTGGACGCTGAACCCGTGTGCGAACAGCAGCGCATCCCCGGCGTTCAGCTCAGGAGCGACGGCTTCCTGGTACAGCGCAGCCTGGTGTTGGTCGGGGACCAGGATCATCAGCGCATCTGCCCAGTTGGCGGCCTCGCGGGGCTCGACGACCTTGATGCCGGCGTTGGCCGCAGCACCGGCTCGTCGGGATTCGGGACGAAGCCCGACCACCACGTCGACGCCGGAGTCCTTGAGGTTGAGGGCGTGGGCGTGACCCTGGCTGCCAAAGCCGATCACGGCGACTTTGCGCCTGGCGATGAGCGCCGGGTTGGCGTCCTTGTCGTAGTACATCTCGGTCATCGGGGTCCCTTCACGCGTTACGGGCCGGTGTCTTCCCAAGGGCGATTCGACCCGATTTGACCATGTCGCTGATTCCATAGGGTCGCAGCATCTCGTGGAACGTCGCCAATCGATCAGGGGTGCCGGCGATCTCGAAAGTGATCGTCGACGTGCCGACGTCGACAGGCTCGGCCCCCATCAATCGGGCAGCCTCGAGGATCTCGGATCGTTTCGATGCGTCGACGCTCACCCTGATGAGCATCACCTCTCGCTCGACGGCGTCACCAGGCGCCAACTCGGTGACCTTCACCGTGTTGATGAGCTTGCGAAGCTGCTTGACGATCTGCTCCATCTCGGGAGCGTCGACCACCACCGTCATCCGTGACATGTCCGGGTCGGACGTGGGCCCGACCGCAAGCGAATGGATGTTGAACCCGCGGCGGGCGAACATCGAAGAGATTCGGGCAAGGACACCCGGCTTGTTCTCCACCAGGACGCTGATCAGGTGATTCGTCATGCCAGGTCCTCCACGGAGAGCACCACGTTGTCGTTGGAGCCGCCGGCCGGGATCATCGGGAACACCATCTCGTTCGGATCACACTTCACCTCGACCACGACTGGCTTGTCATCGATGGCGAGAGCCTTCTCGAGAATCGGGCCCACTTCGGCGGGCGTCTCGATACGCATCGCGACGCATCCCATGGCTTCGGCAAGCTTCACGTAGTCAGGGGTGTGGTCGGTGAGATCGACGGCCGAGAAGCGCTCCCCGTAGAACAACCGCTGCCACTGGTGAACCATCCCGAGGACCGTGTTGTTCATGATGATGATCTTGACGGGGATCTCCTCGGTAGAGGCTGCGATGAGCTCGGTGGCTGTCATCTGGAAGCAGCCATCTCCGTCGATGGCGATCACCAGTTCGTCGGGGAGGCCGGCCTTGGCGCCGATGGCGGCAGGAACGGCGTAGCCCATCGTGCCCAAGCCGCCCGAGTTGATCCAGGTGCGGGGTCTCTCGAACTTCCAGAACTGCGATGCCCACATCTGGTGCTGGCCGACTCCGGCAACGACGATGGCATCGCCGCGCGTGATCCGGTTCAGCTCCTCGATGACGTACTGCTGTTTCACGAGCCCGTCCTCGGGCTGGTCGTAGGTCAGCGGATACTCGTCCTGCCATCCCCGGATGGTGGAGAACCAGAGATCACGAGACGGAGCAGCAGTGTCCCGCTTCTCCATCTCCGCGATCAGCTGACCAAGAATGACCTTGGCGTCTCCGACGATGGGCACGTCGACAGAGCGGACCTTGCCGATCTCGGCAGGGTCGACGTCAACGTGGATGATCTTGGCTCTGGGAGCGAATGCGGCCACGTTGCCGGTCACCCGGTCGTCGAATCGAGAGCCGATGGCGATCAGAAGGTCTGCCTTCTGCATCGCGGTGATCGCTGTGTAGTTGCCGTGCATCCCTGGCATGCCAAGTGCCAGCTCATGAGAGTCGGGGATTGCGCCCCGACCCATCAGGGTCGTCACGGTTGGAGTGTTCATCAGCTCGGCGAAACGGGTCGCCTCCTCGGCAGCGTTGGCACGGATGATCCCCCCGCCCGCGTAGAGCACTGGCTGGTCCGAGGACTGAATGAGGTCGATGGCCGCCTTCACCTGCCTCGGGTGACCCTTCACCGACGGCTTGTACCCGGGTAGTTCGGCCCGGCCGGCACGATGCCACTCCATCTCGGCGGAGAGCACGTCCTTTGGAATGTCGACGAGCACCGGTCCTGGCCGTCCGGTGGAAGCGAGGTGGAAAGCCTCTGAGATCACATCGGGGATGTCGGCGGCATCGGTCACCAGGTAGTTGTGCTTGGTACACGGCATCGCGATGCCCCAGGTGTGGGCTTCCTGAAAGGCGTCGTTGCCGATCGACGACGTGGCGACCTGGCCGGTGATCGCCACCATGGGAATCGAATCCATCAGGGCGTCCTGGAGCGGCGTCACGAGGTTGGTGGCCCCGGGGCCGCTGGTGGCGATGCACACGCCGACGCGTCCGGTGGCGTGGGCGTAGCCGGAAGCCATGTGACCAGCGCCTTGCTCGTGGCGGGCAAGCACGTGACGGATCGGCGAGTCGAGGATGGGGTCGTATGCCGGGAGGATGGCGCCACCGGGTACGCCGAACATGACCTCGACTCCCTCGTTCTCGAGGGATCGGATGAGTGCATTCGCTCCGGTGAGTAGCTCTGGCATGGTCTCTTCCTGTCGTCGTTCGGCCATTGAAAAAGCCCCCCGGGTGGTGGAGGGCTCAGCGCATACGGGCTCGTGGCGACCGTATGCGCCTAGGTAAGTACGAGCACGATGTTGTTTGTCATGTGTCTTGTGTTTCCCTCGGTGGGAGCGGGGAGTATGGGCTGGCCTTTCGCCAGTGTCAAGACTCGCGGTGCAAGGCCTCTGCAAGGTTCCCGCGATACCGCGGTGTTCCCCCAGTGAAACGCTGTTCCTGCCGAGAAAGGAGCGGCATATGGCAACCCTGGAAAGGGAGCGAGTTGAGGAACGTCGTCGGGTTCTCGAGGCTCCCGAACGTCGGGAACGGTTGCCCGAGCCGCCGCCACCGGCCCGTGGCCTCATGCGGTGGATCATTCTCACCACCGTCACGCTGGCCTTGATCGCAGGAGCCATCGTGGCTGCGGTGATCGACACCAGCGACACGACCGAGGCTTACGTCCCGGAAGAGGCGGCGTCCGAACTCTCGATCGGTGCACGGCACCTCGATGCCGATTTCACGATCCCCGAAAGGTGGGTCGGGTTGTCGGAGGTCGAGCCTGCGGTCACCTCGATGCCGGATGACCACATGGTGATGCCGGCCATCCTGGGACCGATGCACGTCGATCCTGAGTACGTGGCACCTGACCACTTCGTCGGCCTCTCCGAAGTTGAGGCTCCGGTGACTTCATTGCCGGATCCTCACGTCGTGATGGTCGCGGTCTTCGGGCCAATGCATACCGATCCCGATTATGTGGCGCCCAGCTTCTGGCTGGGAGTCTCGGGAGACATCCGCACAGACAAGTAACACGCCTTGACCCGTGCTGCGGTCCGACCCCGCAGCAATGAGGCCCGACACGAGACCCCCCGTAGCAATCGCTCCGGGGGGTTTCGCTGGTCATAATCGAACCCATGCGAGATGAATTCACCTGGGGAGTTGCAACGTCTGCCTATCAGATCGAGGGGGGCGTCGCCGAAGACGGCAGGGGAGAGACCATCTGGGATCGCTTCACCCACACCCCGGGTCGGGTGATCGACGGCGCCACCGGCGATGTGGCGTGCGATCACTATCACCGGTGGGAAGAGGATGTGGCCCTCATGCGCGAACTCGGCGTCGATGGCTACCGATTCTCAATCGCCTGGGCGCGGGTTCTCCCCGAGGGAACGGGAGATGTCAATCAGGCGGGCGTCGACTTCTATGACCGGCTCATCGATGCCCTGCTCGATGCCGGCATCACGCCTTACCCGACGCTGTATCACTGGGACCTTCCTCAAGCTCTGGAGGACGGTGGCGGGTGGCGGTCCCGCGACACCGTCGGGGCATTTGCCGAGTACGCCGATGCGATCACGAAGCGTCTTGGCGACCGCGTCTCCACGTGGATCACCCACAACGAGCCGTGGGTTGCGGCGTTCGTTGGGCATCTCGAGGGTGCCCACGCTCCCGGGCTCACCGATTGGGGTGCGGCACTCACTGCGGCTCATCATCTGCTGGTTTCGCACGGAGAAGCTGCAGCGGTCATCCGCCAGAACGTGCCGAACTCCAGGGTGGGCATCGCCCTCGACTGTCGACCCTCGTACCCGGCAACGGATTCGGCTGCCGACGCAGGTGCTCATCGCCACTTCGACGGCTTCCGGAACCGCTGGTTCTTCGACCCTGTGTTTGGTCGGGGCTACCCCGACGACATGGTCGCCGCGTATCGAGACCGTGGCCGAATTGGGCCTGGCACTCCGGAGTTCATCCAACCGGGGGACATGGACCTCATTGGCGCACCCATCGACTTCCTTGGGATCAACTACTACACCTCGCTCCCGATCTCCGCTGGTGCCGATGAGACCGAGGACACGGGGATCATGCCGGGTGTGACGGTGCCCGACGGATTCACCGAGATGGGGTGGCCGATAACGCCGGCCGCTTTGACTGGTTTCTTGCAGCGCGTCCATCGCGAGTACGACCCTCCAAGCATCTTCATCACAGAGAACGGGGCCAGCTTCTCCGATGGGCCGGGACCGGAAGGAACCGTCGACGATCAACGTCGCATCGACTACCTGGCGGCCCACGTCGCTGCAGTCGCCGCTGCCGCAGAATCGGGCGTTCCGGTGGACGGCTACTTCGCATGGAGCCTGCTGGACAACCTCGAATGGTCGCTGGGGTTCACCCAGAGGTTTGGGCTGGTGTGGGTCGACCATGACACGGGACGCCGCGTCCCCAAGGCGAGTTTCGACTGGTACCGGGAACGGATCGCCCGGTAGGTCAGCCGGCCACTTCGGCCACGGTGCGAATCGTGGCCAGGTCCATGGTGTTGAGAATCAGCGTGCCGACTCCGGCCTCTCGCCATGCGGCGAGGCGATCGGCGATCTGTTCCTTGGATCCGATGAGGCTGACATCGTCGACGAGCTCATCGGGGACCGCCATCGTTGCTTCCCGTTTCTTCCCGGCGAGGTACAGGTCCTGGACCGTGGTCGCAGCCTCCTCGTACCCATATCGGCAGGCGAGGTCGTTGTAGAAGTTGCGACCCTTTGCCCCCATGCCGCCGATGTAGAGCGCAAGCATCGGCTTTGCCTGCATACGGGCGACGTCGAGGTCGCTGGTGACCTGGGCGAACACGCTGGGAGCGATGTCGAACCGATCGGCCTTGCCGTCTCCAGCGGCCGCAAACCCCGTGTCGAGCGAATCGCCCCAGATGTCGCGGAACCGTTCGGGGGAGAAGAAAATGGGCAGCCAGCCATCGGCGATTTCTGCAGTCAGAGCCACGTTCTTCGGTCCGATGGCAGCGACGTAGATCGGGATCTCTTCCTGGATCGGTTTGTCGATCATCTTGAGGGGTTTGCCGAGGCCTGAAGCGCCGTCGCCGGTATAGGGAAGCTGGTAGTGGGCGCCCTCGTGGGTGACAGGCTCGTCCCGGGCGAAGATCTTGCGCAGGATCGAAACGTATTCACGCGTCTTCCCGATTGGTTTCCCGTATGGCACACCGTGCCAGCCTTCGACGACCTGCGGTCCGGACAACCCGAGCCCGAGGAGGAAGCGCCCTCCAGAGAGCTTGTCGAGAGTGACCGCGGTCATCGCGGTCATCGCAGGTGTTCGCGCCGGCATCTGCAGGATTCCGGAGCCGATCTTGATGCGTGAGGTTCGGGCGGCGATGAAACCGAGAGGCGTGGCGGCGTCGAGCCCGTACGCCTCCGCGGTCCAGACCGAGTCGAAACCAAGCGACTCCAGTTCGTCGATGAGCGTGAAGTCGTCGGCCAGGTTGCCTGTGAAGTATCCGAGCGAGAGTCCCAGTTTCATGCGGTGAACCTACCGCGCTGCGGCATCCCATCGAATCTGTCACACCCGGTTCGTACGGTGCTGGCACGACGAGAGAGGAGGGCCTCATGATCATCGATTGCTCTACATGCGCCATGCAGCACACGGAGGCGTGCGACGACTGCATCGTCACCGCCCTGATCGACGGAGGCCCGCTGACGCTTGACGGCGGCGAGTCGGCCGCGCTCGAGAACCTGGCCGAGGCGGGGCTGGTTGCGCCGATACGTCTGGTCCCATTGGTGCGGCCGGACGACGCTGCGACAGGCTGATTCCCAGGGGCCGGGGGTACCCTCGGTCCGTGTTGTGGGAGCGCTTGAGTGTCACCGGTCTCGAGAGCGGCCTGTCTGGCATCGGGGTATGTGATGTCGACCCGTTCGATGACGTGCGCCTGACGCTCGAGGACCGCAAGGCGTCAGGTCTGGCCGGAGGGTTGACCTTTACCTACAACGACCCGGTGCGTTCCACCGACATCACCCGGTCCTTCCCGTGGGCGCGACGTCTGGTGGTTGCTGCCCATCCCTACGTTCCCGACAGCGGCTCGCCGTCTCCGCCAAAGCACGGCACCGGGCGAGTCGCTCGTTTCGCCACCGCTGATCACTACGTGCCTTTGCGGAACGCGCTTGGCCGCTTGGCGACCTTGCTCACCGACGAGGGCTACCGGGCTGAGACACTCGTCGACGACAACCGGCTGGTCGACCGTGCCGCGGCCGTCCGGGCGGGCGTGGCGTGGTGGGGTAAGAGCACCATGGTGCTGGCGCCAGGAGTCGGACCGTGGATCCTTCTCGGCTCGGTGGTGACCGACGCCGAGCTTCCCGAGACCGAACCGATGGTGCGCGACTGCGGGACGTGCGATGCCTGCATCCCGGCATGTCCGACTGGTGCACTCATCAGCCCCGGGGTCCTCGACGCCCGCAGATGCCTGGCCCACCTGCTTCAGGCGGCTGGCTCGATACCGATCGAGCTCCGCGAAGCGGTGGGCGACAGGGTCTACGGGTGCGATGAGTGTCTTGATGCATGCCCGCCGGGTCAGCGACTCATCCAGGAAACCGGAGAGGGCGGAGGACGCATCGACCTACTCGAGGCTCTGGAGCTCAGCGATGCGGCGCTCCTCGAGCGGTTCGACCACTTCTACATCCCAAGGAGACGTCCTGGATACCTGCGCCGCAACCTGCTCGTGGCCCTCGGCAACTCGGGCGGCGGCGAAGCCGAGGTGACGATGGCAGGAGGTCTTCTCGCAAACCCGGACCCAATCGTCAGGTCTCATGCAGCATGGGCGCTGGGCCGTCTTGGAGGCCAAGCGGCTCGGAACCACCTCGACGGCGCAACGCGCTCGGAGCAGGACGCCGAGGTTGTCCGGGAGATCGAGTCTGCGCTCGCCCAATGCGAAGGTTCCCCTGCCGAGGCGGGGCACTGATCTACGATCTCAGGTCGATGACGCAGACCGTACGGTGCCGCGATTGCGGAGCAGAGAACCCCAAGGGGGCCGACTGGTGCAACCAGTGTTACCGGCCCTTCAACGATGCGCCGCGGCATCCCGATCCGGTCGTTGCTGAAGCCGTCACAGCGGTGGAGGAGCGTCAGTCCGACACCGACTGGATCTGCAGGGTGTGCGGTTCAACCAATCCGATCGAAACCAGCGTGTGCACGAAGTGCGCCCATGAGATCTACGACAGTTTCAGCGAACCGCGGCACCGGCCAGACCCACCCCCATGGTGGAGCCTCGCCATCCCCGGCGGCGGCCTCTTCTCGGTCGGCATGCCGTTGGCTGGAGCTGCGGTCATCGGCCTGGTTGCTCTTGCAGCTGGGTTTGGTGTGCTGTTCATCACCGGTGGTCGTCCCATCGGCTGGTTGTTCATCACCGCTGCCGTGGTCCTGTGGGTCGTGGCGGCTCGCGATTCCGTGGCCGTCAGCGGCGGCGACAGCGACATCCTGCTCCGGCCACGGGTGGTGTCGATCGTTGCTGTGGTGATCTTCGCCGCCATCATCTTTGTACTCGTCGAGGCACTTCAGGCCGTTCAGGACACGGTGACCGAGTGACCGCCCTCTTTGCCCTGTCCCTGTCGTTGGGCATCGTCGCCCTGCTGGCCTGGATCGTGATGGCCGCCCTTGCCTCGAACCTCGAGGGGTGGGATTGGCTGCATCCCGACAATGGCCTCGGTGCGACCGGCAAGGCAGTCATCGCCGCGATGGTCGGGTTCGGGATGGCGGGCATCTCAGCCGACTTCGCCGGTTGGGCCACCCTGGTCGGCGTGGGCGCGGCTGTGGCCGGGGCGGTGGGGGCCGTTCTGCTCACCAGAGCTCTCGACTGATGCTTCTGGTTGCCGACGTCCACGGCGCCTTCGATGCTCTCGCCCGGGTGGCACGTACCGACGAACCGATCCTGGTGCTGGGCGACCTGCTCAACTTCATCGACTACCGCACGCTCGACGGGATGATCGCCGACGTGTGTGGCAAGGACTTCGTCGCCCGGGTCGTCGAGCTCCGCACCGCCGGGGACTACGAAGGCGCCGCCGCCGTGTGGCACGAGTTCTCCGAGGGGCGAGCCGACACGCTGCGGACTCGCTATGACCAGCTGGTCGACGAGGCCTATGCAGCCACTGCGTCCGCTCTCACCGGCGCCGAGTCATACGTGCTGTACGGGAACGTGGACCGGCCCAGCATCCTGCGAGACAGCCTTCCCGAAGGCAGCAGGTTCGTGGATGGCGAGGTGGTCGAGATCGATGGGCTGTCGGTTGGCATGGTTGGTGGCGGCATGCAGACGATCGGCACCCCGGGTGAAGTCTCCGAAGACGATATGGCCGCCAAGCTGGGACGCCTTGGTGACGTGGACGTCCTCTGCACCCACGTGCCTCCCGCCCTCTCGCCGCTGTCGTCGGACGTCGTCGGTGGTCGCCAGAAAGGCTCTGCTGCCGTGCGGGACTACCTCGACTCGCATCGCCCTTCCTTCCACTACTTCGGGGACATCCACCAGCCCCAGGCGATCTCGTGGAGAGTCGGGTCCACGAGGTGCGTGAACGTCGGGTACTTCCGGGCAACAGGTCGTCCGTATCGCCACGAGTCCTGACGGTCGATCTCGAGCGACGTACCGACCTCCCGACCGGCGATCGAGACTTCGAGGGTCGCTAGCCTGAGCGATCTATGGCTGCAGAAGGCACCGTCCAGTCGATCGTCGTTGACGCCTCACCCGAGGATGTCGAGGCAGTTGCCGTCGACCTCATGGCGTACCCGGAGTGGGCATCGGCTGTGAAGACCGTCGAGGTGCACGAAGAGGACGACGAAGGCCGACCGGCACGGGCCACGTTCGTCACCGAGGCCATGATCAAGGAGATCACCTACACCCTCGTGTATGACCACGACCGCGAGAGCGGGTTCTCGTGGGAGGCCGAGGAAGGTCCCGACATCCGCTCGATGGACGGCAGCTACGAGTTCATCGAGCTCGAGGATGGAACCACCGAGGTCGTGTACGCGTTGAAAGTCGATCCGTCGTTCACTGTTCCCGGGTTTCTCCGCCGCCAGGCCGAGAAGACCATTGTGTCTACAGCGTTGCGGGGCCTCAAGAAACGAGTCGAAGGGGCCTGATGCGAGTCCTCCTTGTCACCGGCAAGGGCGGCGTCGGCAAGACCACGGTGTCTGCGGCAACGGCTCTCCGTGCTGCCGACATGGGGTATCGGGCGCTCGTCATGTCCACCGATCCCGCTCACTCGCTGGCCGATGCGTTCGGGCGGGAATTGGGCGATCGGCCAACCATCATCACCGAGAACCTGTCGGCTCAGCAGATCGACTCTCAGAAGAGACTCGAAGAGTCCTGGGGCGAGGTACGTGACCACCTCACAGAACTGTTCGACTGGACAGGCCTGAAGGGAGTCCAGGCCGAGGAGCTCACCGTGTTTCCGGGCATGGACGAACTATTCGCCCTCGCCGACGTGCGTGAGCACGTGCGGTCCGAGGAGTTCGACGTCATCGTCGTCGACTGCGCACCCACTGCCGAGACCCTGCGGCTCCTCTCTCTGCCCGAGGTTCTCTCTTGGTACATGGAGCGGATCTTCCCGATGGGCCGGAGGGTGGCGAAGGTTGTGCGGCCCGTCCTCAACAAGGTCACATCGATGCCCATCGCCGATGACGGTGTATTCGAGGCGGCCTCCAACTTCTACGACCGGCTCGACGGGATCCGGGAGATCCTCGCCGACGAGGAGGTCACCACGGCACGGCTGGTCCTCAACCCGGAGAAGATGGTCATTGCCGAGGCCCGGAGGACCTACACCTACCTGGGCCTGTTTGGCTACGCCGTAGACGGGGTAGTGGTGAACCGGGTCCTTCCCGATTCGGTGACGGATCCTTACTTCAAGCGCTGGAGGGAGATCCAACAGGACCACCTGGCTGCAATCGAGGATGGGTTCGTCGATGTCGACATCCTCAAGCTTCGCCTGTTCGACCACGAGATGGTCGGCATGGAGATGCTGCGACTGCTTGCCGATGAGCTCTATGGGGACCGCGACCCTGTCGAGCGAATGAACGGCGGCCGCGCCTTCACGATTACCAACGACGGAGACGACGTCATCGTCGAGATGAAGATGCCGTTTGCCGAAAAGGGCGACGTCGGGGTGCTGCGCCAGGACGACGAGCTCTACATCACCGTGGGGGCCTACAAGAGGTCGCTGGTGCTACCCGACTCTCTGAAGCGACGCGTGGTCAAGAGGGCGAAGCTCGATGCAGGTGTCCTGCGCGTCACGTTCGTTCTGGAGAACTGATGAACGATCAACCCACACCTGACGGCGAGCTGGGTGATGCAGTCCGGGTCGGGCTGCGGCGAGCCGGGCTCCACATGATCAAGGCCGGCTACGAGGTCGTGGCCGGAGTCGGGGCGCTCCTCGACGAGATCGTCAAGGCACGTCGTGGCGATGACCCGACCAACGAGCCCGAAGGTCCCACGCGCATCGAGGTCGAGTGAGCCGCGTCACCGTCGGCGTCGATCTCGGAGGGACGAAACTGGCTGTAGTCCGGCTCAGCGATGGCGCGATCGAAGCGCGAGAACGGCTGGCCAACAC
>JABDMN010000268.1 GCA_013001485.1 Acidimicrobiia bacterium | reverse complement strand
CGCCATGACGGCCCGCCGCAGTCCCGTCCGCACGCTCAACAGCACCGGTGCTACCGCTTGGCGGCTGATTAATCGCATGAGCACGACACCGGCTCCTCTGTGAACAGCGACGTCAGCGCGTCCGGAATGCATGCCGAGTCCTCGAAGGGAAGCGACGGCAGCGCGACCGGCGAGCAGTCGTGGCAGCACAGGTAGGGCGCCTCGCAGGTGCCTGAACCGCAAGAGGCGGGCGTGCAGAACCCACCGGCGCCCCCGTCCGACAAACAAACAAGACCGTCCCCCGGGCAGTCGTCGTCTGTCTGGCAGAGGGTCCCCGTGCCGTTCGGCGTGACATCGAACGCATCGCCACCAGTGTCTCCCGCGAAGGGGATCTGGCTGAGCGTGGGGAACGTGATCATCGAGTAGTTGTGTTGGAGCGCTGCCGCGCGATGGTATTTGCCGGCGTTGCGGGTATCGTCATCGAGCAGCGCTTGGAAGCCCGCCTGGCTCGACATGTGGATGATCTGGATCTCGTCCCAGTCGCGGTCGTCGCCCAGAAGCACCCCCTGCACGATGAGCGACGCGGTCCGGTAGTGTCCCAGCTCGTTGGAGGCTCCTTGCCCGCTGGCCTGGTACTCTGCCCATGCCTCTTCTCCAGTACGCTCGGGCTCGTCGGCCCCCGGCTCGTACTGGGCAATGTCGTGGAAGTCCATGACGTGGATGAGGTCGAAGGCCGGATCCTCGAGCGTGGGCGGGAAGGTTGCCTCGGATTGGTCTGGATCCGCGGGCGGAGGGGTCGGCTCCAAGTCCGTGGGCATCACGATGGTCGTCTCAACCCCGGCGTCCTTGTGAATGGCCCGTTCCTGAAACTCGGGGTGGGAGATCATCGCGAAGAAGGCGACGGGGCAGGGATACTCGACGATACCAACGTCGTCCCAAAGGATGTCGTCCCCGTCGATTTGGTCGTCGACCTCGGTGCTGAAGACCACACGAGCACCGATCGCCGAGAGGAACTCCACCGGGTTGTAGAGCGCATTCGCCTCTCTACCGGTGAGATCGGTCTCGCGGCCGTCGGCGTATACGGCCTGCTCTCGGTAGCGGATCAGGTTGACCATGTAGAACGGCCCCTCAGTCGGTGACGCAATCATTCGTTCGACCTGTTCCTCGTTGAACTGGCCTGACGCGAACAGCGCGTTGCCCGAGGGAGACTCGAGCAAGACCGTCATGTTGCTCGGGTCGTCGCACAGGTCGGTGGTGAGCTCGAGAGGCGCGGTGTCGACGTTCGTGGGACCGTCGCCGCCGCTGCCGCTCGCGTTCCCTTCGTCACCACAGCCGGATAGGGCAGCGCAAATCACCAGGGCCAATAAGGAGTTCCGTTCTTTGATAGTCATCGTTTCCTCGTGCGTTTCGAGTGGCCGGCGCTCCCGGGCAACTGTGATGTCCGAACTCGAGTCTGGGACGCGTCGTCGTGCGAAACAACGCGCAATTCACTGCGTTTCGTAGAGAAACGTAGAGTCGCTGGCATCGGTTGATTCAGTCGCACGTGCAGCCCGCTCCGCCGCTCAGCTGCGAAGATATCTGCTCGGGTACGCAGGCCGAGTCTTCGAAGGGCAGCCCCGAGGCAGCCGCGGGGTTGCAGTCTCTACAGCAGACGAACGTGTCACCGCACGTCCCCCCTTCGCAGCCCTCCGTCGTGCAGATCCCCGCCTGACCGGGGCTGCCGAGGCAGATGTCTGCGGTCTGTCCGGCGCAGTCAGCGTCCGACTCGCACGGTGCGCCCAGGCCTCGACTTAAAGGAAGTGGGCGAATTGTCGTGTCTGCTGGGACGACGGGCAGGTCGCCGTTGCCGATCGCAATGCGTGCGAAGCGGTCCACGATGAAACGTCCTCGTCGGTGGGGCGGTTCGGACTCAGCCTGTCGGGCAGACCGGATCCACTCCACGAGGGCTGAGTTCGTACAGCGTACCGTCAGCCGCCGGATACAGAATCGTGCCGGAGAAGCCGGGATTCACCGACAGGCCAATCCCCATGGCAGGGAGCGCATCGCTCCGCGTGAGCTCTTCACCGGTTTCCGCTGAGCGCCAGACGACGAACTCATCGTACTCGTCTACGCCGCTTCCCAACGCCATCAGCGCTCCGGGGGCGTCAGTGGTGACGAGCACCCGGGCGTCTTCCGGCCCAATCAAGGTGGCGAGGTTGAGCGTGGTCTGGTCGACCACCCACAGACGAGTCAGCTCCGGCCCTTCGTCCCCTTCGACGAACTGGAGACACCCGACCTGCCCGCGCCCGGCATCCAGCGCGTAGATCCGCGAGGTGTCCGGGTCAGCGGACAGAGAGCCCGGGAAGAGGCTGATGCCCGTGGGCCCCGCGTCGAACGGGTCGAGGCTGGCGAACTCCGCCGGGTCGGCCTGAGATACGACGTGGACCGTCATCGGAACCGTCCCCAGTCCTCCGGTCGTCTGGAACACGATCCAGTCTCCCATCACCACGACCTCCGTCGAACCGGGCTGCCCCTCGACGCTGAACCCTTCGTACACCCACGTGTCGAGCGACAAAGCCCCGGAGTCCCCGACTCGAATGCGATAGATCGCATCATCCAGCGCGCCCATGTAGACGAACTCACTCCCCTCGAACTCAGCGATCGCGAGCCGTGTGAGGATCATTTCCGGCATCTCGACTGTTCCAAGCACCTCCAGGGTTTCCGGATCGAGAGTCGACACCAGCGACGGTGGAAACGGTCCAACATCGAGGCATGCTGCGACCGCACTCAGTCCTTGCACTGTGCATCCGGCGGGACGGGAAAGCGACTTCACCACCAGCGTGCCGTTGGATGTCACGTTGAAACCGTTAAAGATAGTGTCAGACGCCAACACGCCCGCGGGAATCGGCAGTTCGACGCTGTCGATCGTAGTGCCAGTCTCCGCGTCGATGCGTGCGAGCTGTACGCCATGCACGACGTACAGGTCCCCGTTCCCGTGCGCGGTTACGAGGCCCGGCCAGGAAAACGCATCTGCGGACACGTCCAGTGAACGGATCCAGACCTCCTCCCCTCTTTCAACGTCGAACTTCACCACCTGCGCGTCGGACCCCGACGGCGGATCTCCCCCATAGAGGAACAACTCTGAGCGTTCTCGGGTCACGACATTGTACATACTGGGATGGTTCCCCGAGAATGCTCTCGCCGTCACGACATTGTCCTCCGGCGAACGCCAAGACCCATAAAAATCCGCCGGATGAACGTGTGACCGGGCCCGATCAGCATATTCGAATGCAGAGACCGAATTGTACAGCCCAGTCGCCGTAGGCCCGGGTTTGAGCGCCGACGAGATCGGGAAAACATCGGCAGGCGACACGCACCCGAGGTCCTCGCCCTCGTCAGCGCAAGACGCCAGCACGCCAACAGACGCGACGACGATGGCGAGCAGGGCTCTCAGCGGAAGGTTTGTTTTCATCTTGGTCCTCCGAGCAGGGATATCGCGCCAACGGTTGGCGCTCATGGCACGTAGAAGCGGTGGAAGAGTCCGGTGGGCCGGCCGGGCTCGCCGCTGCCGTAGTAGACCTCGTCTCCGAGCACGACGATGGTGGCCACCGTGGGCCGAGTCGCGGTGGTCGGGACGCGGAGAATCTCTGTGCCGGTCTCGAGGTCGAGGAGGACGAGGTGATCGACGCCTTCTACCCAGTCGGTGGCGTAGACGTAGCCACGGTCGCCTACGATGGTCGGGCGAGCTCCGCCTGCGAGGTTCTTCTGCCAGAGCCGTTGGAGGCTTCCGTCGTCTCGAATTCTCAACGCGACGAGCGCCCTCGAGCCCATGTCCATGCCGACGATGATCCCCAACAGGTCATCGATGGCCGGGCTGAAGAAGCTCCAGCCCGGCGTATCGATGCCTTCCAGCATGGGCTGACCGAGTAGCGGGGAGTCGGTCTCCGAATAGTTCGCTTCGACCTCCTGCCAGAAGATCCTCATGGGGTCTTCGGACGTCTGCTCCATCGTATTGGTGCAGTAATGAACACGGCCCCCGACGATGATGGGAGACGTCGGTTCGTTGTTGGGCGCGCCGGTGCCGTACGGATCGTAGCGGGAGACCCAGGAATCATCGTAGACGAGCTCCCCACCCGTGATCTCGAACCGGAACGTGGTCTCGGTGTTCAGGTGGTAGAGGAACTCTCGGCCCGACTCGTCCTCGTGCACCGTCAGTCTCGGCGTGGCGCCGGGCGCCTCCAGGGCGTATCGCGTTTCGAGCGTATCCGGATCGAGGAGCAGAAACGCCGAGTCCGGGGTCGGCGAGAAAAGCGAAAAGTACTTCGTTATCAGCTCGCCGGACCGACCGGTCGCCAGGCCGTTGTAGATCCGACCTGGGCTATCCGCGAGCTGCCGACCCTCGACGATATCCATCGTTTCGGCGTCGATCTTGTACAGGTAAGCCTGGGAGAGTACGTAGACAAACCCGTTGGCGTGGATCAGCGCGCCTCCCACGTAGGGTGTTCCCGTGCCGCGGTCGAGATCCAACTGCACGACTTCGGCCGTCTCCGGGTTGTACCGCGAGAGATGTGGCTCAAACGCGTTTTCCCCCGGGGCCTCACCGTCGATCTCGGAGATGATATCCTCGAGCGAGGTCGGCAGGCCCCCCAACACGAACACCTCATTCGCTTCGCGCGTGTAGGCGAAAGTCGGGAAAGGCATCTCCACCGACTCGACCGCGACTTCGCCTGGCTTCACGCCGACCGGTAGGCCGGCATTCACAACACTGTTGGAACGATTGAGGTTCGCCTGATCCGCCGGCCATGGGGTGGGGTAGAGCGACGCCCGGTAGCCCGGCTGCACCGCGGATGTGCCCGGGTCCGGGTGCTCGGCGGAATCTTCGTTCGACGACTCGCAGCCGAACGTACTCAGCACACCGAGCAGGACGAGCACACGAATCCAGACAGCAGAACGCATGGGCAACTCCTTGGACTGCAAAAGCCGACCTCGTTCAGGGCACATGAATCCGCACCAGGAACCCCGTCGGCTGCCCCGACTCGTTGGCCGCCATGTAGACGTCCCCGCCAGGGGTGCATATCACCGAACCGATCGAGGCCCGCGTGGCGGGCGTCGGGATCCGCAGCAGCTCGTCTCCCGTCATCAGGTCCAGCATCACCAGGTGGTTGGACCCGTCGACGAAGTCGGTGACGTAGAGCACCTGGCGGTCCGACACCACAGTGTTCGCCGAGCTATGGTTGAATTCGCGCTGCCACAGCACGTCGATGGAGCCGTCGTCCCTCGTGACGAACGCGTTGACCAGACCGCGCACCTGGTCGTTGCCGATGAGGATCCCGGTCAGCTCGTCGGCCGCGAGCCCCCCGAAGCTCGCCCCCGCGAGACCGTCGGGTCCGTCGTCGAACATCAGCGGACCGGTCAGCGGCGGCATGTCCGGCGTGTAGACCGCGTCGACGTCCTGCCAGAACACCCGCATCGGCGTGGCGGCGTCCAAGTTCGTGTTGGTCGTGTAGTGAACCCGACCGTCGAAGATCACCGGCGAGGTGGGCTCCTCGTTGATCCCCGTGCCATCCGGATCGAACCGTGCGACCCAGGTCTCGTCCAGCGTCAACGACCCGGGCTCGACGACGTAGCGGAATGTCTGCTCGCGGTTGAGGTGGTACAGGTGCTCGAGACCGTCGCCATCGAGGGCGAGCGCGATGCGGGCGCTCGCGCAGTCGCACGGGGTGGAGAACACCGTTTCCAACGTCTCGCCGTCGATCAGCGACAACATCGTTGCACCGGTCAAGAACGACAGCGATTTCAGGATCAACTCCCCGGTCCGACCGGTGATCAAGCCGTTGTAGACGGTCGCGGGGCCGTCGGTCGGCAGAGCCACCGACGCCTCGATCACCATCGCCTCGGGCTCGATGCGGTACAGGTGCGCCTGGGAGACGGCGTACACGTAGCCGTCGGCGTGGATCACGGCCCCTCCCACGTAGGGCAGCCCTTCGCCGCGATCGAGATCGAGGTAGGTGATCTCGCCCGTGCTCGGCACGAACTTCGCGAAGTACGGCGCCGTCGCGTTCTCGCCCATTGGCAATCCGTCGACCAGCGACGCGTACCTGTCCAGCGCCAACGGCGTCCCTCCCATCACGAAGATCTCGTCGATCTCGCGGGTGTAGAGTATCACCGGGAACGGCATCTCGATCGTCTCGACGACGACGTCGTCGAGGGTCGCGTCCCGCGGGAGGCCGACGTCGAGCAGCGTGTTGGTGCCGTTGAGGTTCGTCCGCTCGCTGGGGACATGGGATGGGTACAGAGATGCGCGGTAACCGACGAGATCGTCAGGGTCGACGACGACGTCGTCGTCGGTTACGTCAACCGTGCCGTCGCCACCGTCGTTGCTGCAGCCGGCCAGGGCCAAGCCGAGAACCAGGGTCAGGAGCCAGTGTCGCTTTCTCATCACATCACCTCCTGGGTCGCATTCCTAGTCACAGGTGCAGCCCGCGCCGACTTCCAACTGGTCGGCCGCGACCTCTGGCAGGCACGCGCTCTCTGCGAAGGGCAACATATCGGCGGCTGCCGGGTTGCAGCCCCCGCAGCACGAGTAGAAGTCGCCACAGCCGTCGGGCTTACACAGCTCGATCGTGCAGAAACCCTGTGTCGATCCGTCCGTCAGGCACGTGCTCGCCACGAGGTCGACGCAGTCTGCGTCCGTCGCGCACGGGGTTCCGGTGCCGTCTGCCGTGACGGGTAGCGCTGGCTCGCCGCTTGTGCACTCAGCGATGTACTCAGCCGACCCCGACTCGCCGTTGAAGAAGGCGACGAGACGCTCGGCAATGACCTCGCCCTGGTCGTCCTGAAGGAAGTGGCTCGCCTGGGAAAGCCGCACGTGGGCCTGCCCCTCTGCGCCCGCTACGTTGCAGATGAGCGCGTCCTGGGTCGCGCACGCTCCCAGGTTGCCGGGGTCGTTCGATCCCCAGATCGTCAGGAAGGGTCTTTCGAATGCCTCCAGGCCGGCGCGCGCCTCGTCGTTGACCCCTGACATCTGGATGACGAGGGACGGGAAGGTGCGCGGGCCCGTCATGTACGTGCGACTCGGGTAAGGCGCGTCGTAAGCCGCTTCTTCCTCGGCGGGCAGGTCGAACCAAGTCAGTCCTTCGACGATTTCGGAGGGTCGGAACTGGCTGTTTTTCATGGCGTATTGCGCCCACGTCGAGAAGCCCGCCCCGGCGTCGAGCGACGGCGCCTGCCCGGGGTCCAATCCCATCGCATCCAACAGGACCTCGGGCTGGAACTCGCAGCCGTCGTAGAACGCAGGTTGCTGTGGCGGCAGACTGCCAACGAACCACTCGATGCTGTCATCGACGACATCCGGATCTTCGATGGGCGGGATGACGCTCTGGTCCGCGGGAATCACCGGCAGGTCGCCGTTGCCCACGGCAATCGCGGCGAACCTGTCCGGGTTGAGCCCAGCGACCCGCAGGCCGATGAGACTGCCCCAGTCCTGGACGAACAGATGGATGTCCTGCAGCTCCAGCTCGTCGATGAAGGACTCGAGCCGCTCATTGTGTCGGAGGTAGGTGTAGTACTCGACCTCGGTAGGCTTGTCGGACCGCCCCATGCCGAGGTGGTCCATCGCGATGACGCGGTAGCCGCCGTCGACCAGGACCGGGATCATCTTCCGGTAGAGGTACGACCAAGACGGCTGCCCGTGAAGCAACAGGACGACCTTGCCGTCCGCTGGCCCCTCGTCGACGTACCCCTGACGCAGTCCGTCGATATCGACGTACTGAGGCGCGTAAGGCCAGTCCGGCAGGTCTTCGAAGCAGGCGTCCGGCGTGCGTACGAAGTCAACGCCGGCGCTGGTCGTCATGACCTCCGGTTCGGCGTCGCACGCGAGCGCTTCGGTCGTGCTGCCGGTGCCGTCGTCGTTGCAGCCGCCCAACGTCGCAAGAACGGCCAGGATGAGCAACAAGCTCACATCTTTCATTGGTATGCTCCTTCTAAGATTTGAGAGACCGACCCTTTCAGGCCACTTCGATATCTGTCGACGAGTCTGGGATGGGGCGCTGCACGAAACCACGAGCAATGTGCTGCGTTTCGTAGCGAACTGTAGCGTCGCGCGAGGCGCGTTTCGTCGTGGTTCATTTCTCTTTCTTCTTTGGGATCGAGGACAAGATGGGATCGATTGTGACGCCGAAGGCCTCCTCCAGAGCGGCCTTGCGATGCGGCTCGGCCGTCACGACTGCCGGGGCGGCACGGAGAGAATCGAACGCGGCGCGGCTCCGCACCGAGTCGATCCAGACCTCGTCCCAGGCCCGCCCGTCTCCTATCAACACACCTTGCACGGTGAGACGTGCCTTCGGGTAGAAGCCAGCTTGCCGCTCGGCCTCGCGAAGACTGGAGGCATACAGGTCCATTGCCTCTTGACCAGTGCGGGCGGTCTTGCTCGGAACGTCGCCATGCTGCGCCCGCTCGCGGTAGCGAAACACCCGCACCAGCTCGAATGCCGGGTCGTGGATGCCGAGGGGAAACGAAGTCTCCGTCGGCTCGACGTCATCGACCGGCTGCAGGTGCGTGACCATCACGATGCTTGCCTCCACGCCAGCATCCTTGTGCACCGAGCGGGCCCGGAAGCCCGGGTGGGTGATCATCGCGAACAGAGCGAGCGGGCAGGGGTACTCGACGATGGCCACCTGGTCCCACGCGCCCTCCTCGCCGAGCGTCGTGTCTTCGACCTCGCCGGCGAAGACGATCCGGGCGCCGATGGCCTCGATGAACTCGATGGGGAAATAGAGTGCGTTCGCCTCGCGCCCAGTCAGGTCGGTCTGTCGCCCGTCTGCATACACGGCTCGGTCACGGAACCGAATCAGGTTGACCATGTAGAAGGGCCCCTTCGTGGGCGCGGCGATCATTCGGAAGAACTGCGCCGGGTTGGGCTTGCCGAACGAAGGGGCATCGCCGCCTCGGAGGAGCGAACCCAAGACGAAGGCGATCTTGCTGGGGTCATCACAGAGGTCGGGCGTGAGCTCGAGGGGCGCGTCGACCGCGCTCAGCCCGTGGCTGCGGTCGCCGTGGGGGCTGTCAGCTCGGTCGTTGCACCCGGCGAGCGCTGCGAAGAATGCCAGGGTCAGTGGAAGCTTCGACTCTTTCATCTTTGTCCTGTTCTGGTCTCCGCTGCGGGTCAGTTCGGCCAGATCACGTACTCGTCACCTGGCGCGAACGGATCCGCGTTCGTCTTGTCGATGCGAATGGGGCTTTCCGTCGTGTGCGGATAGAGTGGTGGGCGAGCGCCCGCCCAGTGCGCGGTGATCAGAGCCTCGAGCTCGGCACGCTTCTCGGGGCGGCTGTCGGCGAGGTTGATCTGCTCCGACGGATCCTCGGCG
>JABDMN010000262.1 GCA_013001485.1 Acidimicrobiia bacterium | reverse complement strand
GGTCTCTCCGGATTCCGGGTCAGACTCGAGAGCACGGCGCAAATCGCGGCCAACGGCGGAGGCGGTGCGGCGGTCGCATCGAATGGCGACAACGGCGGTCTCGGAACCACGCCGGCAAACGGCTCCGGTGCCGGTGGCGCTATCAATGACAGCGCCGAAGACGGCGAAGACGGCGGCGGGGGCAACGGCGGCGGGGGCGGCGGCGGAGTTGGCTACATCGTCATCGATTCTCCGGACTTGGTCGACAGCGGAGCTACGCTATCGCCAGCTCCCGATTAGCGAGCGAGCTTCTGCCTGCAACCACTGGCCCACATGGCTGCGTCCTGGTAAGCCTGCACCATGAAATCGATGTCGTGCGATCTGTGTGAAAAACAATTCTCTGGCGAGTCGTTCGACGACTGGTTCTCGCAAATGAAGACCCACTACATGGCCGACCACGCCGACGTCATGGCGAACAACGCCGGCAAGTCAAAAGAAGAGGGCATGAAGTGGATGGCCGACATGAAGGCCAAGTTCGAGAGCCAGTAGGCCCGCGCGTGGGAGCGATCCGGCCGGGACCCCTACGGCTGATAGCGAAAGATCAGGCCCTGGCCGCCGCCCTCGCCGAGCTGGGTGCCGACGGCCCAGATGTTGGTTGCCGAGGAGCCATGGATGGCGACCAGCTGCTGCAGGTAAGGAGCACCGATGCGCTGGTGCCTGACCTCGTTCCACGAGCTTCCGTTGTAGCGGGCAACTGAGCCCGCTGTGCCTGCGGCCCAAAGGTCGTCGGGCTCCGGGCCCCAGACCGCGGCCAAATCGCCCACGAAGTCGTCGCCGGTCTCGACCAGCTCCCAGCTGGTGCCGTCGAAGTGGGCGAGCTCGTAGCTGTCGGTCATGACCCAGACGTCGTCGGGCCCAGTCCCCCACACCTGCTCGCCGCCGCCGGTGTCGAGGTCGATCTCGGTCCAGGTGCTGCCGTCGTACTGGTTTAGCTCAAAGGTATCGACCAGGTAGACCTCGCCCGCGCCAGTTCCCCAGATCGACGACGGGAAAGGCGAGCCGACGATGGTGCCAGTCCAGGTGGTGCCGTCGAAGTGAGCGACGATGGCGTCGGAACCGATGGCCCAGACGTCATCAGGACCCGATGCCCAGACGCCGCTGATGCCGTCCAGTCCGCGCGCCTCCGATACCCCCATCGGGGTGAAGTTGGTGCCGTCATAGACGAGCACGTCGTCGCCGCCGCAAAGATAGACCTCGGTCTCGGAGATAGCGTAGATGCAAGCGACGCCACCTGCGCTCGGAACCTCGAGGGCGCTGAAGCCTTCGCCATCGTATCGCTGGATGGTGGCGGTGCCGTCGATTAGCCAGACGTCGTCATCGGCAAAAGCCCAGACGTCGAGGTAGCCAAAGGTCTGAGGTGCCGACGACACCCGCGACCAGTCGTCGCCGGCATCGCTACCGCAGCCAAGTGCAAGGTACAGAGTAGCTGCAGCCAACGGAAAGCGGGATCGCATGCCCTCGATGGTAGCAGGCGACCATTCGTTTTTGTGTGACCGCGACCCCGACTAGCTAGTCGCCCCGCCGCCAACGAGCCGACGATAGAGTTTCATGCCGGCGCCGACGGTTCCCCCAATGCTTGGAAAGCCAGCGGTGGCATTGACCAGGTAGAGGTTATCGACCGGGGTGTCGGTATCGACCCTGGGAAAGACGTACTCAGGGCTGAGGACCGAGCCGTAGGCGTTGCCGCGCGGCGCTCGGCAGAAGCGCTCGTTGGTCAGCGGTGTGCCGGCCACGCGCATGGCCAGGTGCTTGCGCAGCCCGGGCACGTATTCGGCCTCCAGGATGGTGAGGATGCGGTCGCGAACCGCGACCTTGGCCCTGGTGTAGCTGCGCCGGTCTTTGCGCGCCAGCTCGGCGAAGTAATCATAGTTGCAGCTGGTGGCGACCTCCAGGACCTGGTGGCCCGGTGGCGCCAGGCCCGGGGCATCGGAGTGCAGGGTTGGCGTCGATAGGAACAGCCAGGGGTTGGACAGGTCGCGGTCGACCACCTGCTGTCGATAGATCGCGTTGACGTCGTCGTGGGGATAGTGCCAGACGTTGTAGGAGCCGAACCCGTAGTCGCGCAGGTCGAGGTCCCTGACCCCGAGGTAGAGGGTGAAGTTGCTCGACGAGTAGGCGTAGGACAGGCGCCGGCGATAGCGAGAAGTCCCGACCGGGCGCCCGAGCAGCCTCATCGTCTGCCGCGGATCGACGTTCGATATGAACCGCCGGGCCCAAAACTGCTTGCCGTCCACGGTCTCGACGCTGGCAATTCGGTCGCCGCGCCAGCCGAACCCTTTGACCTCGTGCTCTAGCAGGACCTCGCAACCGGGGGTGTTACGAATCGAGTCCACGATCGAATCGATGAAGTGGGAGAAATGTTTCTCGGGGTAGTAGGCGCCACGGTCGTAGCCACCGACCAGCGCCACGTGCAAGAGCAGCGAGACCCGCTCCGGCGGCAGCAGATAATCGCCGGCCTGACCGGCGAGCACGGCCTGCAATCGACTAGGCATCTTCACCTGGTCGAAGTAGCGCTGCAGGGTCCAGCC
>JABDMN010000312.1 GCA_013001485.1 Acidimicrobiia bacterium | reverse complement strand
CTACGAAGGGGCCGGCCCAGATCCGCATCGATTTGCCGATGGTGTGGCGCCGCGCTCCGGTTCGCTCTACACCGACGACACCCAGCAGGCTCTGGTGCTCGCTGCTCACCTCACCCGGCACGGCACGGTCGATCCCCACGAGCTTGCGCTCGACTTCCTCGAGTTGGCCGACTCCGACGAGCGCCCGGGCGTGTACCGCGGGACCGGTTCCGGGTTCCGATCGTTTCTCGACCACCTTCAGGAGGGTGCCAACCCGGCCGAGGCAGCGCAGCCCAGCGCCGGCAACGGCGCGGCCATGCGTGTTGCGCCGATCGCTATGCGATTCCCCGATAACCCCACTCAACTGGTGAGCCACGCCATGGCGGCATCGCTGGTCACCCATGCCGACCCTCGAGGAGTGGCCGCTGCCGCAGCCACCGCAGCCGCCATCGTCGCAGGAGCTCGACAGGTCACCGCCCGCGAATTGGTCCACCGGGCTGCTGAGGCTGCTGAGGATGCCGAGCACGAACTGTTCTCTGACCACATCGGCAGGGTCGCCCCTGGTGATGCCTGGCATGCGATGTCCCAGGCCCTGCGGTCTGCCGAGGTGTTGCTCGGCGAGGATCCGGTTGACATCGCAACGGTCGTTGGCCGCCACGCGGCAGCAACCTCGGCATCAGGGTCAGCCTCGGGCACCGATCCCTATGCCCCGGCGTCTGTCGTCACGGCGATCACTGTTGCTGCTGACCCGGATCGTTCACCGATCGATGTCGCTGCATCGCTGGTGTGTCTCGGCGGAGATGTCGACACGATGGCTGCCATCGGCGGTGCAATCGCCGGGGCGAGATGGCACATGCACACCTGGCCGTGGGACATCCCGAACAGCGACCTGATCGCCCGCATCGCAGGTGCGCTGGTCTCGGGATCGTCGCTCGATCCCGCCCCGGATCTCTACGCGGTGGAGGCGTCGCTCGATTGAGGCCACTGGCGGGGTTGGTCGTCGACGCCGGCGAGGACGACTCTGCCGGCTGCGACGAAAAGAGCGAGGGCTCCGAGTGCAACCGTCCGGGAGAAGCCGAGCCCATCCACGATCAGGGCCCACAACAGCGGTCCGAGCACCGTGGCGAATCGGCCGACCGTCGCATAGAGCCCGTAGAACTCACCGAGGCGGTGGGGTGGGGCGATCCGCGCCATGTACACCCGGTCTGACGCCCATAGGCCTCCGAGCGCCATCCCACCCAGTCCACCCAGGGCCCACGCCAGGCCGATGGCGTCGAGCGCAGCGGCGAGGATGCCAAGAGTCATGGCGATCATCCACATCCACAACACGCCGTGGAGGACCTTGCGGGGCCCGAACTTGTCGACGAGCGGGCCCGCTCCGAGCCCTCCCACGATGGCAAAGGCAATGGCGACGGCGAGTAGCTGCTCGAGTTGGGTTTCGGTGAATCCCAGTTCCTCCTTGGCAAAGATCGTCAGGAAGCCACCAATCAGCGTGTTGACGGCGTCCGTGTAGAGGAACCTGCCGATGAGGAATCGTCTCAACCCTGTGTACATCGATGTGGCCCGCCACGAGGCAATCAGATGACGACCGGCATCGGCCAGCCGGGGTGGAGGCCCCGGGGCAGGGGGTCGGGCGGGCTCGCGGATCAGAAAGAAGGTGGGGATGGCGAGAACGGCGAACATCACGGCGATCCCCTGGAACACCCGGTCGTAGCCTTGGTCGAGCAGCAGAGCGCCGACGGCGACGGCGATGAACGACCCGACGTACCCGAACCCGACGCCAAGTCCCGACACCAAGCCCCTGTTGGCGGGCGTCGACACCGTCGGCAGGAGCGCGTCGTAGACGACGCCGCCCAGGTTGAACCCGACCAACGCCACGGCGAAGAGAGCCAGCGACGGGATGAGGTCGACCGAGGCCAAGAAGAAGGTTGGCACGACGGCGAGAGCGGTCATCGGCCACAGGTAGCGGATGCGACGGCCGGCGTGGTCAGATCGAGCTCCAATCCACGGTGAAGTAATGATCACCACGACCATGGCCGACGCGGTGGCGATGGCAAGCGCCGAGTCTGGTGCGCCTTCCTCCTTCACCCAGGAGGCGAAGTAGAGGCCAGAGACACCGAGCGCGAACACCGTGTTCGCCAGGTCATAGAGCACCCAGGCTCCAGTTGCCCAGGGTGTCGAGCGTTGCCTCACTCGTGTCCGAGGAGCCGTTCGACGGCCTCTCGCAGCACCGTTGGGTTGAAGGGCTTCGTCATGAAGTGGTCGGCCGTGGCGGCTGCCGCTTGCGCCGCGACCTCGGGTTCGGCGTGGGCGGTGAGGACGAGCACCCTCGCTGCATCGGTAGCGGCGTCAGCGCGGAGTCGGCTCAGCACCTCCCACCCATCGAGACCGGGCAACCCGATGTCGAGCACGACAACGTCGGGTTTCAGCTCAGAGATCCTCTCGACGGCTTCAAATCCGTCGGCGGCTTCGTGCAGGTCGGCGTCGAGTGACCGGAGGCTCACCTCGATCAGGCGCCGGACACTGGAAGAGTCCTCCACAATCAGGATTTGTGGCCTCTCGCTCAACACCCGGGTCCTTTCGACCGATACGTATCCCAGCGGGTTGGCCCGCTGAGAGAGGCAGTATTCCATGTCCGACGACCGGATCGATTTCGACCCGGCCTCTGTGCGTGACCTCGCTGAGGCTGTGGCCTGGGCGCGCGCCCGCCTTCCGGGCGAACTCGTCATGCTCTCGCTCGTCGACGGCACCCGGTTGTTGCCTCTCGATCTCCCGCCACCAACTGATCAACCCGCCGACTCGTTTGCAGTCGGCAGCGGTCCGCTGGAGCCGCCCGATTCCGATTCTCGTGACGTGTACGCCCTTGTCGAAGCCATCGAGGCTCGCTTCTCTCCCATTCTCTCTGAGGGTCATCACGTCTTCGAGCCTGAGGGCTGGCCGGGCCCTGTCACGGCCTACGTGCTGCGAGATCGCGTCGGTCTCGTCGGTTTCGCTGCGGTCGACGGCGCTCAGGAGGAGGCTCCGGGAGCCGACGAGGACCTGGCGTCGGCCATCAGGTTGGCTCATCGGCTCGATGCTGCCGCCCATCAGACGACCGAGACGGTGATTCTCAACGAGGTGGTGTCGGCGGCCAGCGAGACGTTCCAGCTTCCCAAGCTGCTCGGCATGATCGCCAGGAACGTGGCCATGGTGTCGGGGTTCGATCGAGCTTCGATCCTGCTGCTTGAGGGCGCCGGCCGTTTGAAGGCTGCGGCGAGCCAGTTCTCCGACGGCCACCATGACTACAAGCTGTGGGCGACATTCGACGACATCGTGGTCCCCGTGCCCGCCTTCGTGACTGCCATCGACACTCTCGAGCCGTCGGTCTTCGAGAAGGCCGAGGAGGCCGTCGACCTGCTTCCCGAGGGGTGGATCGGGCCACTCGGCTTGCGGTCGGTTGTTGTGCTGCCTCTCATCGACGGTGAACAGCCCATTGGTGTGCTGGTCCTCGACTCTCTCGAGCGACGCCGGATCACTCCCCAGCGATTGGCCGGGGCGGTTCGGGTTGCCTCCTTGGGCGCTCAGGCCATTGGTCTGGTTCGCATGGTCGAGTCCGAGCGGGCGTCCAAACAAAGGGCCCAGACCGTCCTCGGCACGGTCGCGCAGGCCACGAGCCAGCTGAACACGATGGGAGTGCTCGGTGTCCTTGCGGACGCAATGCGAGACATCCTCGAGGACACGTCGACCGTCGCCTTCGTTCTCGACGAGGGAAGGCCAGGCCGCCTTGCGGTACGCGGCACCGGCGACGGTGTCTTCTCGCTGATCGATCTCCTCGAGGCTGGTGTCGGGACTTCGGCGGGGACGTCCGCGTTCAGCCAGTCCACGGCGACTTCGCTCGAGCTGAACTCGACGCTCGCCCCGGTGCCCGAGATCGCCGCACTCGGTATCGGGCGGGTCGCTCTGATCCCAGTTCGCAAGTCCGGGCGCGACATCGGCTGGATCGTGTCGTATGACCCGGAGCCTCGGCCCCATGAGGAATCGCGGATTCGCATCGCCTCGATCGTCGCATCGCAATCCGCAATGGCGGTGGAGACCGCTCAGATCATCGAGACCGAGCGGACGAAGGTGTCTCGCCTCGAGGAGACCGACCGACTGAAGACCGTGTTCGTTGCCACTGTTTCCCACGAACTGCGCACACCGCTCACAGCCATCGTCGGGTTCGCCGAGGTGCTCGCGGAGATGATCGACGATGGGGACATGAAGGACCACATCGAGGACATCCGGAGAGAGTCCGCAGTGCTCGAGTCGCTCATCGGCAACCTGCTCGACACCTCTCGCCTCGATGGTGGCATGCTCAGCCTCGACATCCGATCGGTTCTCATCGAGCCCGTCATTGCCGAGGCCGTAGAGCTCATCCGGTACAACAACGGCGACCGCACCATCCGGTTCGACGTCGACGGACATCCGGGCATCGTCAACATCGACCCAGAACGGGTCCGGCAGGTGATCTTGAACCTGGCCGACAACGCCCTGAAATACAGTCCACCGGAAGAGCCCATCGACGTGCTCCTAAACCAGGACGCAGACGGCGTCACGATCCACATCGATGACGCTGGTGCAGGCATCCCGGTGGACGAGAGAGCGTCGGTGTTCCAGCGCTTCTACCGGCTCGACACGCACGAAGAGCTAGCCGGTACAGGCATCGGGCTCTACCTGGTGCGGGCTCTCGTCGAAGCCCACGGCGGCACCATTTCCATCCATGACTCACCGTCAGGGGGCGCCCGCTTCACCGTGAGGCTCGGCTTCCCCCAAGCGGAGGTCGATGACGGCCTCGAGTCCGACCTCGGCTGAGTACCGAGACCTCTGTCTCATTGCCTTCTGCGGCGTAGCCTGGAACCGTCGCCGACCCGGAGGAGCCCATGCTCGGACCGTTCGAGAACGAGCCCTACTCGGATTTCACCGCACCCGACGCCAGGGCCGCCTACGAGATCGCCGTGGCAGGAGTCCGCACATCCCTTGGACTACACGCGCCGCTTGTGATCGGGGGTCAGCGGGTGGAGACCGATGACGCCATTGTCAGTCTGAACCCTGCCAAACCTGACGAGGTGATCGGCACAGCGAGCGCGGCATCATCTGATCACGCTCGGGCCGCCATCGCGGCAGCGTGGGACGCGTTTCCCGGGTGGGCGGCGACGCCGGTGGGTGAACGATCCCGGCTGGTGTTCGCCCTCGGTTCGCTTCTCAAGGAGCGCAAGTACGAGTTCTCGGCATGGCAAACGCTCGAAGCGGGGAAGAACTGGGGGGAGGCCGAGGCCGACGTGGCCGAGGCGGTCGACTTCTGCATGTATTACGCCCACCAGGCGGTCCGCCTGGCGTCGCCGCTCCCGTCGGTTGAGTGGCCGGGGGAGCACAACGAGTCGCACCTGGTCCCGATGGGGGCCGGGGTTGCCATCCCGCCGTGGAACTTCCCCCTGGCGATCCTGGTCGGCATGGCGATCGGGCCGGTCGCTGCGGGCAACACGATCGTGCTGAAACCGGCGTCGAACACCCCGATCATCGGGTACAAGTTCATGGAGGCCGTAGAAGAGGTCGGGTTCCCGCCGGGTGTGATCAACTTCCTCCCGGGTCGTGGTGGCGAGATCGGCGATGCGCTTGTCGATCACCCGCGGACCCGGTTCATCAACTTCACCGGTTCCAAGGAGGTCGGGCTGCGGATCCACGAGCGATCTGCCGTGGTGCATCCCGAGCAACGCTGGCTGAAGCGGGCCTACATGGAGATGGGTGGCAAGGACGCCCTCATCGTCGACGAAACGGCCGATCTCGATGCCGCCGCTGATGCCGCGGTGCGCAGCGCCTTTGGCTTCCAGGGCCAGAAGTGCTCGGCGTGCTCACGGTTGATCCTCGTCGACAAGGTGTACGACCGGGTGCTCGATGCCGTCGTTGAGGGCACCGCAGCGCTCGAGATGGGCTCGCCGATCCTCAATGCTCCGGTCGGCCCTGTGATCTCCGCTGCCCAGTACGGGTCGATCCTGGAGGAGATCGACGCCGGGAAGGGCGAGGGTGAGTTGCTCATCGGTGGAGAGCCAGTCGATCTGGACGGCGGCTACTACATCGCTCCGACCGTGTTCGGTGGTGTCGACCGCGATGCACGGCTCGCCCAGCACGAGATCTTCGGCCCCGTGTTGTCGGTGATCCGGGCGACCGATTTCGAAGACGCCATCAGCATCGCCAATGGCACCGAGTTTGGCCTCACCGGCGGGCTGTTCTCCTCCGACCCGACGCGAATCGAGGCGGCAAAACGCGGTTTCCACGTCGGCAACCTGTACATCAATCGCAAGATCACCGGGGCGCTGGTCGGGGTGCAACCGTTTGGCGGGTTCAACATGTCAGGGTCGAACGCCAAGGCCGGTGGGCCCGACTATCTGCGTCTCTTCATGGAGATGAAGACGGTCGCAGAGAAGCTTCCCGACTGAATCGACGGGCACAGGCCCCGTGCGGTGACATAATCCCGGTCCCGTGGCCAGGTTCCTCGTCGTCCTTGTTCTCCTCATCGCCGCCTGCGGCGCATCGTCCGATGCTGCCCGCATGGTGGGGGACTCGACCGCAGCGGCAACCACAACCACCGTGACGTCGACAGCGGCGACGACAACAACGACGACGACCATGCCCGCAGCCGAAGGTGTGGTCATCTCCCCACCCGGCGGCCTCGAGCTGTATGAGTTCGCCGGCGACAAGCCGTTCGCAACCTTGCACGAGGGGATCGCAATGGGGGTTCAGTTCCGCTCCGGAGACTGGCTCGAGGTCACCGACCCGTGCAGCAATCCCGCGTGGATCCTTGGCTCCGATGTCGACCTGATCCCGCGCGCCGAGCCCGCACCGGCCGGCCCGGGCTTCGACCTGTCGAACGCGGTGATCGTCCTCGACCCCGGCCACGGCGGCCGCGACTGGGGAGCGGTCGGCTCCACCGGCATGCGCGAGAGCCAACTCAACTCCGACATCGCCGAACGCGCCCGGGCCTTGTTGTTGGCCGGCAACGACATCAACTTCACCACCGGTGAGGTGACCTCCGGCATGGGCTACCGCGGGGTCGAGGCGGTATTCCTCACCCGTGATCCCGACGGTCCCGAGGGCGGCGACTTCGAGGCCGGGCTCGCCTACCGCGCCGAAGTGGGTAATCGGTCTGGAGCCGACGTATTCGTGTCGATCCACAACAACTCTGTGCCTCAGGTCGACGTCGAGCTGCCTGGCACCGAGGTGTACTACTCGGTGGCGTCCACCGAGAGCCGCCGCCTCGCAGCCATTCTCTATGAGGAGATGCTGTTGTCGCTGTCCCAGTTCGACGTCGATTGGCAAGGGGGCCGCATCAAGGGCGCCCGATCCCGTGTCGATTCGGAGACCGGGGAGGACTACTACGGGCTTCTGCGCCGGGCGGAAACCCCGGCTGCGATCGTCGAGGGCGCCTACCTCACCAACCCCGAGGAAGAGGCCCTCATGGCAACCGACGCCTTCCGCATCGCCTACTCCGAGGCGTTGTATCGGGGAATCGTCCGGTTCCTCACCACCACCGACCCTGGCAGTGGCATCAACCAGCCGGAACGGTTCGTCGATGACGCTGGCACCGCCAGCACGAGTTCGTGTCAGATCCCGATTCAGCCATGAAGCACAAGTTCCTGACGCCGGCGCTTGTCGTCCTCGCCCTGCTGGTCCTCGCCGGGATCGGATGGGCCACCGGGTTCGGGGGAGTTGGCGACGGTGTGTCCACCGAGGCACTCACGACGAGCACCACGACGTCTTCGACGACCACCTCCACCACGACGTCGACAACCACAACAACGACGACCACAACAACCACCACCATTCCGATTCGGCTGGTGGGAGTGCCGAATCGGCCTGACCCCGACCCGGAGCCGCCGTCGCCCGGCGTAGACATCGAGTTCTCCGGCGAGGGCCTGGCCATCGCAGTGGCGGGAGGCACCGGCGTCTACCGCACCGCCGGTGGCGATCTCGAGGTCACCGCCCACGAGGGTCTCCCGTTCCCGGTACTCGGACTGGACGGCGACTGGCTACGGGTACTCGACATGTGCAACGACGAGGCGTTCATCCGTGCCGATGAGGCCCGTATCGTCGCGGCAGGAGAGCGGCAGACCCCTGGTGTCGGCTTCGACTTCTCCGAGGCCGTCATCGTGGTCGACCCCGGCCACGGCGGCCCCAACATCGGTGCCGTAGGCCGGTCGATCGGGCTGGTTGAGAAGGAGCTGAACCTCGACATCGCTCGGCGTATCCGCGACCTGCTGCTCGACCCGCACATCGTCGACTGGGCGACCGGTGCCATCTACACGGGTGACGAGATCCCGGCGGCCCGGTTGGTCGTGCTCACCCGCACCGAGGGCCCCGAGGGCGCCGACATCGAGGCGGGGCTCTCGTACCGGGCCACACTGGCCAATGCCACCGGCGCCGACATCTTCGTGTCGATTCACAACAACGCCGGGCACGAGGTGACGCTCGAGTCGCCGGGGTCGGACGTCTTCTATCAATCGCAGTACACGTCGAGTCGGCGGCTGGCGTCGATCCTCGTTGAGGAGTTCGGCAGGTCGTTCGCGGAGTTCGATGCCTCGTGGGTCGGTGGCTCCCAGGCCGGGGCGAAGTCACGGCTCAGCCCCCGCGACGAGGGTCAGTACTACGGCGTGCTGAGGCGTACAGAGATGCCTGCCGTTATCGCCGAGGGCGCCTATCTGTCGAACCCATCGGAGGAGACGCTGCTTGCCACACCGCAGTTCCGCCAGGCCTACGCCGAGGCCGTGTACCGGGCGATCGTCCGGTTCCTCACCACCAACGACGCCGGGATGGGGGCCTCGTTCGACCCCGAGGTATGGCAGGGCTCCGCCGGAAGCGGCGCCCCAAGAGACACCTGCACGATCCCCGAACAACCCGACAGCTGAACCAAGCGATCTCGCCGAACGGGCCCAAACCAGTGCCTCACGGATGAGCACCTACCTCAACGGCGAAGCCACTCCCTCAGCAGCGATGATGCTCAGAATCGAACAGGCCGCCGACGAGGCATCTTGACGGTTCGGGCTAGGGACTAG
>JABDMN010000260.1 GCA_013001485.1 Acidimicrobiia bacterium | reverse complement strand
ATCGATCGACGAGCAACAACCGCCGAGCGGAGCGTGTCGGCCTGAGCGGCAGATGCAGCACCCACCCCAACAAGCGCAGCGAGGTCGGCAATGGCGGGTGTGAACCGGCGTACGGCGATGATCGGGCCGTCTACGGCAATCGGTGGGATGGCGGCGTGAAGCCGAGATCCGTCGGGAAGCCGGGCGTCCACGGCCGGAGAGGCGTGGTCGATGCGCAGCCCCAGCGGTGCGATGACCCTCTCGATCGCGGCGCGCACGTCATCGGCGTCCCGGAACGTCGCATCCGTGAGCTCGAGCTCACCGTTTCGCTCCACCCACACTTCATCGGGAGCATTGACGAGGACATCTGTCACCTCCGGATCACGCAACAAACGCTCGACCGGGCCCAGGCCGATCAACGAGTCAACTGCGGCGATGGCGTCTGCCGGGCCCCCAAGCGGTGCTTCCTCCGGGAGGAGGGAGAAGGCGGCAGCAGTGAGAGCACCGCGTTCGAGCGGCGTGTCGCCATCGAGCAACCGGTCGGCGATCCGGCGGCTCACGTCCATGGGTAATCCCAGACCGGCACCCAGGCGCGCACCCACCGGTCGCCCGGGCGGACTCGACCCCGCAGCAGGGCGTCCCAGCAGCCTGTCGCGGGTTTCGGTAGCACCGGGCCAGGACGCCAAGCGGCGCCCGAACGACCAGCTGCCTGAGTCACGGCCGGTGCTCCCGGTGGAAGCCGATCGGGCCACATGTCCAGCGACAGACCGGAAATCACGGTCACGACGGGGACCCGCATCTGCTGGAGGAGCGTTGCGACTGCTTCGTCACGACGGGCAGGCAACCGGACGACACAGTCAGGCCAGCCTCCGGCAAGCGCACGGAGAACCGACGCCGCAGGGTTGGCCGAGACACCGCCGTTGCGCAGCACCGCAGTCCCTCGCTGCGGACCGGGCTCCAGGTCGGGTCGGCGTGGCCCGTCGGCAACGAGATCGGCGAGTGAGCCGTCTCCGGGGTACCGCGGACCTGACTCATCCAGGTCGACAACGAGGGTCGCCGAGCGCCGCGCCACGGCGAGAGCAAGTGGCGCGACAACTCCGAGGAGCCCATCGTCCGGTGTCCAAACAGCAAGAGTCGTCACGGTTCAGGCAACGTATGAAACGGTGAAGCCTCGAACAAGGGGGGCGTACACTTCGCGCTGTGGAAGCCGCCTTTTTCGATCTCGACAAGACCGTCATCGCCAAGTCGTCCACCCTGGCCTTTGGACGACCCATGTACCGAGCCGGTCTCCTCGGCAAACGTTCGCTCGCCAAGGTGGCCTTCGCCCAAGCGTTCTACTCGCTGTACGGGGCCGACCACGGCCAGCTCGAGCGGGCCCGCGACCAGATGCTGCAGTTGACTGCCGGCTGGCATCGGTCTGAGATCGAATCGCTGGTCAACGAGACGATCCATGAGATAGCCGACCCGTTGGTCTTCGCCGAAGCGCTGTTCCTGATCGACGAGCACACTCGCTCGGGTCGGAAGGTGTACATCGTCTCGGCCTCACCCGAAGAGATCGTGCGGCCGCTCGCCCAGTACGTGGGTGTCGACAACGTCATCGCAACCCGGGTACGCACTGACCCCGAGGGCAGGTTCATCCCCGAGCTGGAGACCTACGTCATGGGAGAAGGGAAGCTCGATGCGATCCACGATGTGGCGACCCAGGAAGGCATCGAACTCGACAAGTCCTTCGCCTACAGCGATTCGGTGACGGACATCCCCATGCTCGAGATGGTGGGAAACCCGGTCGCCGTGAATCCGGACCGCGACCTGCGCAAAGCAGCCGAGGACAACGGCTGGCCCATCCTGGAGTTCCAGCGACCTGTGTCGCTGCGGTCACGATTGGCACGCCCTGCGCCCATCGGGGCGACGATGACTGCTGCTGTCGCCGGTGCGGTGGCGTATGCCTGGCTGAAACGACGTCAGTCGAGTTGATCAGCCGCTGTAGTACATGCCCTGCAGAGCTTCAGGAAGGTGGTGCGGCTTCACGGGCTGGTCAGATTCGATGCTGACGACCAGCTTCGGATCAGCAGCGACATCGGCCTTGCGCTCGGCGGCTTCGGGATTGGCATCCGGCACCGGGATGGCGGTGGTGGCGTTGTCCAAGGGGGCCTCCAACGATGTGCAACCTGGATGATGCCTTCCCACGGTCCATCTTTGGCGGATTATCCACAAGCGTATGGGGTCCAAAACGGCTCGTGAAGGACTATTCCCGAGATAGTCACTAGTCAGCCGATTCGTGCGCGGCAATGCCTTCGGCTCGCGCCGCCTCCATTTTCTGGGTTGTCAGTCGGGGAGCGGCGTACAGGAACAGCAGGAGTTGCGAGACCGCCACGACGAAGTACGGGAGACGCAAGCCGATTGGACGGTCCCAGATCGCCTCTCCGACGACCATAACCAGGCCGCCGAGAGCTGAGCCGATAGGCATCATCCCCCAACCGAAGAACCGGTAGACCGAGTTCACCCGTCCCAGAAGGTGGTCGGGGATGATCGTCTGGCGCAGGGACACGGTGATGACGTTCCAAAGGACGGCCCCCGCCGTGCCGATGGCAAACATGAGGAACGCCACCCACCACCGGGACGCGAAACCGATCACGAGCGCGGTGAGGCTGCTGGAGATCATGGTCACGTACAGCGACGGGCCGCTGCCGATCCGTGCCGAGATGCGGGGCGCGGCCACCGACCCGATGATGCCGCCGATCGCACCACCCGAGATGAGCAGGGCGAAGATCAACGCACCGACCGACTCGAACCCGAAGAACTCGCCGATCGAGCCGAAGACCCCGGTGAAGAGACCAGTCTCGAGGTCGAGTTCCTCCTGGGCAAAGAGGATGAACGTGGAGAACACCATCATTCCCAGCGCATTCAGGAACCCGAGCACGATGGCCAGAGGCCGCAGCACCGGGTGTTGCCACAGCCACAGGAACCCTTCCTTGATCTCGCCGCCCCAGTCGATCGTCTTGGATTGCTGTTCGACCGGCTGAGCGCGGAACTGTCCAGTGATCAAGAACACGAGCGCCGCGGCCACCGCGAATGTCCCTGCATCGACGAAGAAGGGGAGGGCAAAGCCGATAGCCAACAGGAAACTCCCGAGCGGGGGGCCGACAAACGAGTTCGCCACCATCTCGGCGCCCCAGAGGTTGCCGTTCGCCTTCTCCAGGTCCTCGGCCTCGACGATGGCGGGCAGGATCGTCTGTGCTGCGTTGTCACGCAGCACCTCGGCGAACCCGAACATCAGGGCGGCTCCGACGAGCACGAGGTAGACGAACGTGTTGGTGGAGACTTCGCCACCCGTCGCCAGTTCGGAGGGACTCGGCAGCGAGGCCTCGTTCACCAGCACCACGAGCGCCACCACGATGGTGATCGCAAACCGGACCACATCCATGCCGGCGATCAGCTTGCGGCGATCGACCCGATCGGTGATAACGCCCGCAGGCAAGGTGAACACCAGCCATGGCAATCGCTGGGCGACGGCGATGAGGGCGATCAGCAGACCGTTGCGAGTGATTGCCGAGGCCAGCCAGGGATAGGCGATGAGGGCGATCCCGTCACCGAGGTTGGAGATGACGCTGGCGGTCCACAACCTCCAGTAGGCGGAGCCGAGGCGTCGCTTGGTGGCCGTCTCGTCGGCGGCCTTCAGATCCTCACTCATCGTCGCCGTCCCAGCCCGGCATCGCCGTCGGGTACAAGCCGGCAAGCAAACCAAAGGTCGTGTCTCCACCCGGCTCACTGGCGACGAACTCCTCGGACAGCTCAACGAGCCGCTGGGCGAACTCGAGGGCTCGGTCGGCGGGAATGCGCACGTGGCGAAGGGTGAACATGGGGAGGATCTCCCCCTCAGGGAACACGCACTCCTCCATCACCCGTCGCAGCATCCCAAACCGGTCATCCATCGGGCCCTCCACCTGATAAGTGCGGGCAACTCGGCCGAAGTACTTCTCGGTCAAGGCGCGCACCTTCGCCGTGCGCACAACGTGGACAAGACCGGCGCTCTTGAGGACGTCGAGGTGGTATCCGACGGTCCCTTTGGGCTTACCGAGTACGCCGGCGAGCTGACTGGTCGTCGCTGCCCGCTCGGCGAGCAGGTCGAGGATGGCCATGCGGGTGTCATCGGCGATGGCTTTGAGCCCCTGGGTTGCAGAGATCACGGCGACATCGTCGAGTTCGTAGTCGGGGATGGAAGCGGCGATCTGCGGCACGGCCGAATTGTCGGCATTTCCCGACCGTTTGTCAATCGACACCCCTCCGGCGAGCGAAACGGAGCGCCACCAGCGAACCGAGTCCCGCCACAACCGCCAGAACGACCCACCCCCACGGTCGCCCATTGCCGGTCTCAGCTACCGGGGTCGTGACGGCGGGTGTGGGATCGGACACGAAGACGTCGGCCGGCACTCCCAGATCCGCAAGGGACACATCGGCGGACACCTCCTCCACGCCATCGGCGAACAACGCCCCAAATTGGACCCGGTAGTTCTCGGTGCGGGGGAGCTCCCAGTTGCCGCCATAGACCCCGGGTCCGGTCTCGATGAGCGCCACAGACTCGACGACTCCGTCCACGCCCGACACGTAGGCAACCACCACGACCGGACGAACCTCCATCTCGACGAAGAGATCAACTGAAACATCGTCAGCGTGATAGACGCCCCACGCCTGACCGAACGGCGCGGAGAGAAGGATCAACGCCAGGACCATTGCCATGCTCTGACACTACGGCGAGAGGCACCGGCTCACGTTTGCCGAGGGTGACCGGCACCCCTACGTTTGTGCCCCTCATGGCCGACCGCACCCTCCTCGACAAGATCTGGGATGACCACATCGTCCGCAGCAGCGACGGTGGACCCGACCTGCTGTTCATCGACCTGCACCTCATCCACGAGGTCACGTCGCCGCAGGCTTTCGAAGCCCTGACTTCCGCAGGCCGCAGCGTGCGCCGACCCGACCTGACACTGGCCACCGTCGATCACGGAGTGCCGACCACAGGCCGAGAGCTGGGTATCGCCGACCCGCTGTCGAAGAGGCAGATCGAGGCACTTGCCGCCAACTGCGCCGAGCACGGCATCACTTACTTTGGAATCAACGACCCCCTCCAGGGGATCGTGCACGTGATCGGCCCCGAACAGGGAATCACCCAACCGGGAATGACCATCGTGTGTGGTGACTCCCACACGGCAACCCACGGAGCATTTGGCGCACTGGCGTTCGGGATCGGCACCTCAGAGGTCGAGCACGTCCTCGCCACCCAGACCCTGCCTCAGGCCAAGCCGAAGTCGATGGCGATCACCGTCGACGGCGAACTCCCCGCGGGAGTCACGGCCAAGGACATCATCTTGGGAATCATCGCTCGTATCGGTGTCTCGGGCGGAAACGGCCACGTCATCGAGTACCGGGGATCCGCGATCGAAGCCCTCTCGATGGAAGGCAGGATGACGATCTGCAACATGTCCATCGAGGCCGGCGCCCGAGCCGGGATGATTGCCCCGGACGAAACGACGTTCTCGTACATCGAGGGTCGCACCCACGCCCCCACCGGCTCGGATTGGGAGGCCGCAAAGGCATACTGGAGCGGGCTCCGCACCGACGACGGGGCCAACTTCGACACAGAGATCCGCATCGATGCAGGCGAGCTGGAGCCCTACGTTTCCTGGGGAACCAACCCGGCACAGACGGTGCCGGTCACGGCGATGGTGCCTAACCCGGACTCCTTCGCCAGTCCCCTCGATCGGGATGCGGCCGCGCGGGCACTGGAGTACATGGCGCTCGATGCGGGCACGCCGATCACCGACATCGCGATCGACAGAGTGTTCTTTGGATCGTGCACCAATGGCCGCATCGAGGACCTTCGTGCCGGAGCAGCCGTGCTCGGGGACCGCGAAGTCCATCCCGACGTTCACGCCATGGTCGTGCCCGGTTCCGGCCAGGTGAAGCGACAGGCCGAGGAGGAGGGTCTCGACCAAGTGTTCATCAACGCCGGATTCGAGTGGCGTGACGCCGGTTGCTCGATGTGCCTCGGAATGAACCCCGACATTCTCAAGCCGGGCGAGAGGTGCGCCTCGACGTCGAACCGGAACTTCGAAGGCAGACAAGGCCGTGGGGGCCGCACCCACCTGGTGAGCCCTGAGATGGCCATCGCCGCCGCGGTCGAGGGCCACTTCGTCGACGTTCGATCATGGGGACACCGATGAAGCCGATCACCACGATCGTCGGCACCATGGCGCCCCTCCCCCGTGCCAATGTCGACACCGACCAGATCATGCCCAAACAGTTCCTGAAGCGGATCGAGCGGTCCGGGTTTGGTGAGTTCTTGTTCTATGACTGGGCCAGAGACTCAGAGGGCGAGCTCGACCCCGGCTTCGTCCTGAACCGGCCCGAGTACTCCGATTCCGTCGTGCTCGTCACCGGGCCCAACTTCGGGTCGGGATCGTCACGGGAGCATGCGCCCTGGGGGCTGCAGGATTGGGGCTTTGAAGCCGTCATCGCTCCCTCGTACGCCGACATCTTCCGCAACAACTGCCACAAGATTGGACTGCTTCCGGTCGTGCTGGACCAGGCTGTGGTCTCAGCGCTGTCAGAGCTGGCGGCAGCTCCCGGCACGCAGATCACGATCGACCTGGCCGCTCAGACCGTGGTGTGTGGCGACCTCACGGCACACTTCGAGATTGACGAACACGTGAAGGACAGCTTGCTCGCTGGTCTCGACCACGTCGGCGCCACCCTCGAACACGCCAGCGCCATCGATGCCTTCGAGGCCCTCCGGCCGGCCTTCAAACCGAGCGTGTCTCAGACTCCGACGACCTGATTCAGGACGTCGGGCCGGTCGGTGACGATCCCGTCGACGCCAAGCTCGAGGAGGCGCTGCATCTCGCTCTTCTCGTTGATCGTCCAGCAGTGCACCTGAGCTCCCGAGTCGTGGCATGCAGCAACGAAGCGCGAGTCGACAACCGTCACCTCGCTCATCGATGTCGGCACCTGGAACGCTGCGTACGGAGTCGAAACGGTCCGACCCAGCCGTGCCGCGGTCTTCATACGCAGCACTGCGGCAGGGCCTGCCGACACGGCGACCGCGCCGCGACTGACTCGCCGGAACCGCCTGATCCTGGAGTCGAAGAAGGACCCGATGAGCGTCGAGTCGGTGCGCTCATGGCGGGCGATCTCCTCCCAAACCGCCCACTCGATTCCTGATGCCTTGAGATCGAGGTTGAACCGAATGTCGGGGAATGCCTCGAACACCTCCGCCAGCAGCGGGATTCGCTGACCCCGGCCCCGCCACGGGTGACCCTGGTCAGGGTCGTGGTGAAACGCGGCGTCGAGGTGACGAAGGTCGTCCCATCTCCAGTCGGCGATGCGGCCGGTTCCGTTGGTCAACCGATCGAGATCCTCGTCGTGGAACACGACGACCCGACGGTCGGCGGTCATCCGCACATCGGTCTCGATGTAGCGATAGCCGAGTTCAACCGCACCCTGGAACGCCGCCATCGTGTTCTCGGGCCACAGAATCCGGCTGCCACGGTGGGCAAGCCGGATCGGGTGCTCTGCATCGAGGTACGCCATGGGCGTCATCCTGGCAGCGGGACACCACCGGCGATGACGTGGCGAACGTGGTTCCCGTCGGGCCGGTAGGACAGATCGACGTGGTGATCTCCCTCGAGAACCACGAGATCGGCACGAGCCCCGACCTCGATCGCTCCGCGATCATCGAGCCGAAGCGACCGCGCTCCACCACGCGTGGCAGCCCAGAGGGCCTGATCGGGTGACATCCCCATCTCGAGGACGGCCAAGGCGATGACGAAGGGCATGGTCTCGAGGTACGACGTGCCCGGGTTGCAGTCGGTGGCGATTGCGACCTCGACCCCCGTTTGCCATACCGCGGCTGCATCGACAAAGGGGAGGCGGGAACTCAGAGACGCGCCCGGAACGAGAACGGCAACGGTTCCGGAGCGACGGAGCGCGTCGAGGTCGGCTTCTGCGGCATGATCGAGGTGATCGGCGCTGGCTGCTCCGAGCGATGCAGCCAGGGCAGCGCCCCCGCCATGGGACAGCTGATCGGCATGGACCCGCAGACCGAGGTCTTTTTTGGCCGCCACCTCGAGGACCCGTGCCGATTCCTCCACGGAGAATGCGGCCGGGTCACAGAAAACGTCGCAGAACGCCACCCGATCCGCCAGGGCCGGCACCAACTCGTCAACGAGGAACCGGACATACTCGACCCGATCTACGCCGCGGGGGAAGGCGTGTGCCGCCAGGAGGGTGGGCACGATGTCCACCGGTGCGTCGGCGTCCACAGCGTCGATGACGTCGAGCATCTTCGCCTCGTGTTCGACATCGAGTCCGTATCCAGTCTTGATTTCGACAGTGGTCGTTCCCGCCGTCGCCATGCGTGACACGCGCGCCAGGGCGGCACGCGCCAGCTCCTCGGTTGGTGCGGCACGCGTCGCGGCGACCGTTGCCTGGATCCCGCCTCCCCCGTCGGCCAGCGACTCATACGACTCGCCGCCGAGCCGTCGGGCGAACTCCGCCGAACGATCGCCTCCAAATACGAGATGCGTGTGCGAGTCGACGAACCCGGGGACGACGGCACGACCTTCACAGTCGATCGTGTCCCGGTCGGCCAGCCCGGCCGGCAACTCGGACGCGGGACCGGCCCAGTCGATGGTGTCGCCATCCCAGGCGATGGCGGCATCCTCCACGCTCCTGATCGACCGGTCTCGCGGTGTGAAGAAGCGGCCGATGTTGGTCAGCAGGCGCGCCGTCACCTGGGAATCCGGACTCCGCGCTCTTCTGCCACCTCGACAGCCCTCGGATACCCGGCGTCGACGTGGCGCATGACACCCGTACCGGGATCATTGGTCAGCACTCTGGCGAGACGAAGGTCGGCATCGGCGGTGCCGTCGGCGACGACCTGGGCCCCGGCGTGGATCGACTTCCCCATCCCGACGCCACCACCGTGATGGACTGCGACCCATGCCGCTCCCGAGGCTGTGTTGAGCAGCGCATTGAGGATCGGCCAGTCGGCGATGGCATCGGAGCCGTCACGCATGGCCTCGGTCTCGCGATACGGCGAAGCCACTGACCCCGAATCGAGATGGTCTCGACCGATGACCACAGGCGCAGAGATCGTGCCGTCGGCCACGAGGCGGTTGAAGGCACGACCAGCCTGGTCGCGCTCGCCGTAGCCGAGCCAGCAAATGCGAGCGGGGAGACCCTGGAAGTGAACCCGGTCCCTGGCCAACTCGAGCCAGCGGTTGAGCGGTCGATTGTCGGGGAAGAGATCGGCGATGGCCCGATCCGTGGCCGCGATGTCCGCCGGATCTCCCGACAAGGCCACCCAGCGGAAGGGGCCCATCCCTTCACAGAACAGGTCGCGGAGGTAGGCGGGCACGAAGCCCGGGTACTCGAAAGCGTCCGCGTATCCAGCAGCCAGCGCCTCGCCACGCAGGTTGTTTCCGTAGTCGAAGACCTCGGCACCGCCACGACTGAACTCGACCATCGCCTGACAATGGCGCGCCATCGACTCTCGAGAAGCCTTGACGTAGCCCTCCGGATCGGAGCTACGGAACGCTGCAGCGGCGTCGACGTCGTACCCGGACGGGACGTACCCGTTCAAGGGGTCGTGAGCCGACGTCTGATCGGTGACGATGTCGATGTCGACACCCCTGCTGAGGAGTTCGGGGAACACGTCGGCGGCGTTGCCAAGCACGCCGATCGACAGCGGCCGGCCATCGGTCTTTGCGGCCAGCGCCCGGTCGACGGCTTCGTCGAGCGACCCGGCAGCCTCGTCGAGATATCCCGTCTCGAGCCGGCGTTCGATGCGATGCCGGTCGACTTCGATACACAGGGCCACACCTTCGTTCATGGTCACGGCCAACGGCTGAGCCCCGCCCATGCCGCCCAGACCGGCGCTCAGGGTGAGTGTCCCCGACAGCGTCCCCCCAAACCGCTGCTCGGCGATGGCGACGAACGTCTGATAGGTCCCCTGAAGAATCCCTTGAGTCCCGATGTAGATCCACGAACCGGCCGTCATCTGGCCATACATCGTGAGACCGGCTGCCTCGTACTCCCAGAAGTGTTCCCAGTCGGCCCAGTCCGGCACCAGCAGGCTGTTGGCAATGAGAACCCGCGGCGCCAACGGATGGGTGGTGAAGACTCCGACCGGTTTCCCAGACTGCACGAGCAGCGTCTCGTCCGACTCCAGATCGGTGAGGGCTCGGACGATGGCGTGATAGTCGTCCCACGAACGAGCAGCTTTGCCCCGCCCTCCGTATACGACGAGGTCCTCCGGAGC
>JABDMN010000295.1 GCA_013001485.1 Acidimicrobiia bacterium | reverse complement strand
GACCGCAACCACATCACCAGGCTCGCCGCGCTGCTCGACGAGCACGGCATCGAATTCGCAACCAACGGGGTCGGCCTGCGGGCCCCGGGTGCGACCGCCCACTCCGCGTTCGTGAACCGGCTGGCGTTCAACAACGGCGTCACCCTGCGCGAGGTGAGGGCAGACGTCGAGGACCTCGAGGACGTGTTCCTGCGCCTCACCAACACCCGGGAGACCAACTGACATGCTGCGCACCTTCTCATCCGAGATGATTCGTTTCCGCAGAACCGGCCTCATCGGGGCCGGGATCATGACCGCCTTCACCGTCCTGGTCACCACCCTGACCTTCGTCGGATTCGACGAGTCCGCCGGCCCCGGCCCAGGCGGCGGACGGGCGCTCCCAGGTGCCACCGACCTGGCCGCCGCCGACGGCCTCATGGCCGGACTTGCCTCAGCCGCCACGATGATCGGCATCGTGGCCCTTGCGCTGTTCGCCACCTCGGTGGCACGCGACTACGAGCGGGGAACCATCCGCCAGCTGCTCGTCGGTGAGCCGCGTCGGGCTCTGGTCCTCGGCGGCAAGATCCTGGCGCTCCTCGCGACGGTGGTCGCCGGAGTGATCGTCTCGGCGATCATTGGAGTGGGCGCGGCATTCGCCCTTGCACCCGTCGCCGGGATCTCGACCCCAGCCTGGACGACCGGAGCCGCGGTGTCGGCGGCGATCAGCACGACACTCAACGTGATGGTTGCCACGGTGGTGTGGGGACTCGCCGGGGCCGTGCTGGCAATGGTCACCCGGAGCGCCTCAGCTGCCATCACCGTGGGCATCGGCTACCTGCTGGTCGGTGAGCAACTGCTCACTCTGGTGTGGGACACATCATCGGACTGGCTGGTCAGCGGCACCCTCGCCACGTTCACCAGCGGAGGCACAGCCGCAGTTTCCTATGGGCAGTCGGCGATCCTGCTGGCCTTGTACGCGGCGGCGTTCACTGCAACCACGTTCGTGTTGTTCCAGCGACGCGACATCACCGACTGACATCGGCCAAACTGACATACGATGACCGACCAGAACCCCGAGAAGCGCACCGTGCTGGTGGTGGACGACGAGGAGTACATCCGGGATCTCGTCCGCACCGCCCTGAGCTTCTCGGGGTACGAGGTCGCCGTCGCCGCAGACGGGGTCACCGCGCTGAACGAAGTCCAGCGGCTCCGTCCCGACCTCGTGATCCTCGACATCAACATGCCGGGGTTTGACGGGTTCGAGGTGGTCCGCCGGCTAAGGGACGCAGGCGACCAAACGCCGGTGATTTTCCTCACCGCCCGGGACTCCGCCGAGGACAAGATCAGCGGATTCACCAAGGGCGGCGACGACTACGTCACCAAACCATTCAGCCTCGAGGAGCTCATCGTGCGGGTCGAGGCGGTGCTCCGCAGAACGGCCCCGGCAGAACCCCGGGCGGCTCCGCTGCTCACCTACGCCGACCTCGAGATGGACGAGAAGGCGCACCGGGTGAGCAGAGGCGAGCGGGCCCTCGATCTGGCACCCACCGAGTTCAACCTGCTGCGCTACTTCATGACCAACCCGGAGCAGGTGCTGTCGAAGCAACAGATCCTCGACCACGTGTGGCACTACGACTTCGAGGGCGACCCCAACGTGGTGGAGACGTATGTGAGCTATCTGCGAAAGAAGACCGAGGCGCTTGGGCCCCGGCTCATCCAGACGGTACGCGGCTTCGGCTACGTCCTTCGAGACGAACCGTGACCATCCGCCGCCGCCTCGTCCTGATGTCGGTGGGGGCGTTCGTCGTGGTCCTCATCGCATCCGGGATGATTGCGTTGGGCCTCCTCCGCAACCGCCTGATCAACGACGTGGACACGTCGCTCAACGAGCGCCGGGGGGCTCTCGAGCAACTGCTGCAGGTCGTACCGATCGATCTACTCGAGGGCTTCGCAACAGACCGGCCGCAGCTCGGCGGCGCCGATCTCGCCGTGATCGGCCTGACGGCCGATGGCTCCTTCATCGGTGCAGCACCGAGCGGACCGGCCGACAACCCGGATCCGCTGCCCGTCCTCGATCCCGGCGACATCGAACGGCTGCGTGCCGGCGACACACCGTTCACCGTCGGCGGCAACGACGGCTACCGGGTCACCGCCGTTGTGCCCGCCGGTGAGGAGATCACCGTTGTGCTCGCCCAGCCGCTCGACGACATCGCCCGCACGATACGGCGAACATTGCTGGTCCTGCTCGTGGTCGGCACCGGAGCGACGGTGATCCTGGGCGGGGCGATCTGGTTCCTGATCCGTCGCGAGCTGCAGCCACTCGACGCCATGGCCTCAACCGCCGACCGCATCACCGAGGGCGACCTATCGCGGCGGGTGCCCATCACTCGCAGTTCGAACGAGGTGGGCCGACTCGGCGGGGCGCTCAACAGCATGCTGGGGCGCATCGAGGATGCGGTAGCCGCCAAGACCGACTCCGAAAACAAGATGCGCCGGTTCGTTGCGGATGCATCCCACGAACTGCGAACCCCGCTGACGTCGATCCGGGGATACGCCGAGCTGTACCGGGCGGGAGCCGATTCGCCGGATCACGTGGCGCGTTCCTTCGATCGAATCGAGCGAGAGGCAGGTCGAATGGGCGGCCTCGTAGAGGACCTGGTCCTGCTGGCCCGCCTCGATCAGGAGCGTCCACTGGCCAAAGAAGAGGTCGACATGGCCCGGCTCGTACGGGAAGCCGCGGCCGATGCCGCCGCGGCCGAACCCGGCCGCCCGATCGCCGTCGCGGTTGGATCGGGGAGCATGGTGGTCGGCGGCGATGCCGACCGGCTGCGGCAGGTCGTGGCCAATCTGCTCGGCAACGTTCGAACTCACACCGAGCCGGGAACCGCCGCAACCATCGGTGTCGATCGCGACGGCGACCTGGTCGTGATTGCGGTGTCGGATGAGGGCCCGGGCATGGAGTTCGAAGCGGCGGCCCGAGCCTTCGAACGCTTCTACCAGGCGAGCCCCGATCGCTCCACGCCGGGCAGCGGCCTCGGCCTCGCAATCGTGCGGTCGATCGTCGAACGCCACGGAGGGATGGTCGACCTCGACAGCCGGCCTGGTGAGGGGACCACCGTGACGCTGCGACTGCCGGCGGCTGCGCGGTAGCGACACGCCCCACCCTACGGTGCCGCCGTCACACCGAATTCCCGCAAGGAACCACATGACCCAGACCATCCTCATCACCGGCGCCAGCTCGGGCATCGGAAAGGCCGCGGCGAAGCTGTTCGCCGATCGCGGCTGGAATGTTGCCGCCACCATGCGCAACCCGGACGACGGTGCCGATTTCGCCGATCTCGACAACGTCCTCGTCGCCCGGCTCGACCTGCTCGACTCGGATTCCATCCAATCTGCGGTCGCAGCGGCACAGGAACGCTTCGGCCGCATTGACGTCCTGCTGAACAACGCCGGCTACGGCGCCTACGGACCGCTCGAGGCCACCCCGATGGAGGTCCTCCGCCGCCAATTCGACGTGAACCTCTTCGGCCTCGTCGAGACCATCCAGGCCGTGCTGCCCGTGATGCGGGCGCAGCGCAGCGGCACCATCGTCAACGTCTCCTCGGTCGGAGGCCGCATCACCTACCCGCTCGGATCGCTTTACCACGGCTCGAAGTGGGCCGTCGAGGGCCTTTCGGAGGCAATGCACTACGAGCTGGCCCCGCTCGGCATCCGGGTGAAGCTCGTCGAGCCCGGCGGCGTGAACACCGACTTCGGCGGCAGGTCCTTCGTCTTCACCCAGAACCCCGAGCTGACCGACTACCAGCCGCTGGTCGATGCCGCGATTGCGGCGATGGAGACCGGTACGCCGAGCGGGAACCAGGAGCCCGAGGAGGTCGCCGAGGTGATCCTCATAGCAGCGACCGACGACACCATGCAGCTGCGCTACATCTCCGGCGACGGAGCAAAGGCTCTGCTGGCCAACCGCTATTCGGCCGAACAGGACGAGCAGTTCGTCGCCGGGATGCGCTCCCAGTTCGGTCTCTGACAACCTCCCGAGAAAACCTGTCGAACGGTGTCACCCACATTGACCTTCGGCGGCGTCTTATGACTGAGATGACGAACGAAGAGATCTACCGGAAGTACTCCGACGACCTGGTCCGCTTCGCGACCGGGCTCGTCGGACCATTTGACGCCCAGGACGTCGTCACCGACGGCTGTCTGCGGGCGTTCCGGTCCCGGGGATGGAGAGATGTCTCCAACCCACGGGCGTATCTCTACCGAACCGTTCTCAACGAGGCCAGGTCGCACCACCGCTCCACCCTGCGGCGACGGCTCCGCGAGCTGCGCAGCGCGCAGCCCGAGGAACAGCCGTTTCCGAATGTGGACGTGGACGTCCTCGCCGCCGTCAACAAGTTGAGCGTGCAGCAGCGCGCCAGTGTCGTGCTCACCTACTGGGAGGATCTCTCGCCGGCTGAGGTCGCCTCCCGCCTCGGGACCTCCGAGGGTTCGGTGAAGCGGCACCTGGCGCGCGCTCGCGCACGTCTCAGGGAGCTGCTCGATGACTGATCGCATGGATCCGAAGATGAGAGAACTGACCTACCGGCTCATCGAGATGGCACCTGAGGCTCCACCCTTCCCGGAGGAACCCATGGTCCAACTACAACCAACCCCAAAGCCGGCATCCCCGGCGTCCAGACCGCGCCGGCTGGTGTGGGTCGCCGCAGGCGCGGCCGTTACCATCGCCCTGATCGGCACGCCCCTCGTAATGGGCGTCCTGAGCAGCGAGACCGACCCGACCACGCCGGCTACCCAGGCCACCGTCCCCGACACCGCGGCGACCACTCTCCCCGACCAGCCGACCCCCACAACCATCGACCCGGCGCCGACCACGATGGCACCGAACCCCAACGAGTTGCCCCCGCTGAGCGCCGGCACGGTGGTGATCGCCGAACCCGGCGCCGCAACCACCTCCACCGATGATGTCGTCGTCTACGACGCCGACGTGGCAGTCGCCGACGAGGCCGGCGAGCTGGTGATCCAGCGCGACGGGATGATCCTGCAGGTGGCTCCGGACGGCACCGAGGCCACGCTGCTCGACGCGTCGGACCTCACGGCCGAGTACGGCCCGGTGACACTGCGACTGCAGGACGTGACCACGTACTTCAGCGTCCCCAACGCGGTCATCGTCGTGCGCTACGGCCAGGAGTACCCCGACGTGTTCGAGGAGATCTGGCTGCTTGACCTCAACAGCGGCGCCATCGAGTCCGTGTACCAGCTGGTCGCAGTCGAGAGCACCATCACCCGGGTGTCGGCGGCCGCCGGCACCATGATCGCCAGCGTTTCGTTCGAGGGCGGCACGGAGTTCGTGTACCTCACCACCGCGGGCCAGCCCATCAACATCCCCGGGCCGTACTCCGACATAACCGTCGGTTCCCCGGAGTTCCCCGAGCTCATCACCGAGGCGGTGCTGTCACCGAGTGCCCGCAACTTCGCCTACGTCGAGGTCGCCGACATCCAGACGTACCAGGACGGCTTCCTCATGGCGAACCTGGTGCATTGGGACGCCGACACCGGCAACGAGGTGCAGCGAATCGAAATCGAGCTCACCGACGGCGCCTGGCCGGGACGGCTCGACTACAACGGGACCAGCGCCGTGCTCGGCCGCCGCAACCTGAACACCGACCAGGTGCTCGCTCCGCTGCACATCGATCTCGCCACCGGCACCATCACCGAACTGGGCACCCCCGGGACGCCCAGCATGGTCAAGACTGGGGCCTCGGCAACGGCTGCGGCGCCCGCCCAGGAGGCACTTGTCCTCGGCAGCAACGGGCTCGGACTGGTGGCGCTCGGCGAAGAGCCGGAAGCAACGATTGCCGCAGTGTCCGGGCAACTTGGCGCACCGACAAACGACACCGGTTGGATCGATGCCGCCGCCACGACCTGCGCGGGCAACGAGTTCCGCGAAGTGTCCTGGGACGGACTCGTCTTGCGGTTCAACGACGCCGCCGATGCAACGGCCCCCGACGGTGGTCGCCACTTCTTCGGCTACTCCGGCTTTGGTGACGTCGGCCTGACGACGCCGGAGGCCATCGGCCTCGGCGCCACGGTCGCCGAGCTTGAGACAGCGTACGGCAAGGCTTTTTCCACAGAGAACAGCCCGGCAGTCGGGCCCACCTGGCGGGTCGAAGGCGACCTGTTCTTCGGCGGCGGGCTTTCGGGTGTTGGCGCCGACGATGTCGTGACCAGCATCGAGGGCGGAATACTGTGCGCCGAGTGAACGCAATCCGAGCCTCCGGCACCAAACCAGGGCACCCACGGAGAGGGAGCGGCGGCGCCGCTCCCTTCCTCCTGGTCGCCTTTGCCCTCCTATTCGCGGCGTGTTCGGGCGATGCCGTGTCGGCACCGGGCCCGACCGCGTCACCCGCGTCGACGACGGCAACAGGAGCTGGGGCGACGACCAGCATCGTGGAGCCGTCGACCACAACCACGACGCTGCCGCCGACCACCACGACCACAACCTCCACCACGACGACGACCACCATTGCGGGGATGGCCGAGGGCGAGCAACTCGACGGTGAGCGGCTGTGGGCGATGGTCCCCGGCAATGACGCCGAGGTCGATCGGATCAACCTCGTCTACGCCGGGTGGAACTGGGACAGCTTCGATGACTTCCTCGCCGTCGCCGAAGGAACGCTGTCGTGGGGTGGTCACGCCTACCTGACGACGAACGGGTTCCCGACCGAGGCCGGCAAGGAAGCTCACGGCGGGGCGCTGGGACTGTTCGCCATCGAACCGTGGCGTTCCCATACCGACTGGTTCAACGTCTGGTACACGGACCTCGAACCCGATCACCCTCAGGCATGGTTCCTACCCAACGACCACCCGTTCGGACTCGATGACGTCGTGGTGATCACGCTGGCGATCGATCCGGAGTCATACGACCCGAACCTCATCACCTCGTACTCCGGCCCGGCGACGTTCCATTTCCCCCGGGAACTGAGCCGACCCGCCGAAGGGAACATGTTCGGGCACGTCATCATGAACCTCTCCTCGACGGGACCGGTGTACGCCATGGACGCCCTGCCTCACGAACTCGGCCACGCCATGTTCAGCCTGGCCGACGAATACGTCGGCCGGGTGCACGGGTTCGACGGCCGATTCGACCTCTCGACCTGGCCTTCATGTGCCGAGGATGTAGTCGAAGCCGAAGAATGGTGGGGCGACCTGATCGGCCAGGTCGACCCGATGCTCGACATCTGGGTCGAGGAGATGCTCAGTGCCGGGATCTGGCCGGAAGACACCGATGCCCTCGAGCACTACGGACCCAGAGTTGCGGTCGGTTTTGTCGACGGCGGCTGCTACGGAGTCCCCGGGAGCATCCGGGCCACCGAGGACTCGCTGATGAACACCAACATCCCGGTCCTGGGAGCCGTCAACCGGCGCTGGGCCGAATCCGTCCTCGCACTCTGGGACCCCGCACCGAGGGCGTGACCTCCAACTCCCAGGCAACTCCCAGGTTGCTCCCAGAGGCCGCCCAGAGACCGGCCGGATCCTTGTGGTTATCTGCTCGACAGCCACAAGGAAACAGCATGAACACCACAGGAATCGCCGGCCCCCGATGGCGGCGCCGCACATGGACGATCGGCGCTGCAGTGCTGACGGCCCTCATGGTCCTCGTGGCAGCCTGCGGTGACAGCACCGACGGCGCGGAGCAGGACATATCGGCCACCGCCGAATGTGACGCCGAGCCCGTCATCCTCACCACCGAGGACGGCGTCGAGTTCGTCCGAACCCCGGACTCGTGCTTCGAGGACCTCCCGGACTTCCCGTTCGAGCCGAACTACGTCGAGATCGACGGGCTCCGCCAGGCGTATGTCGATGAAGGTCCGGCCGACGGTGAGGTCGTGCTGCTGCTGCACGGCCAGCCGTCGTGGTCCTACCTCTACCGCGACATGATCCCCGTCTTCGCCGATGCCGGCTATCGGGTGATCGCCATGGACCACCTCGGCATGGGACGGTCCGACAAGCCGATCGACATCGAGGACTACAGCTACGTCGGCCATGCCGATCGTCTGGAACGGTTCATCGAAGACCTCGGCCTCACCGACATCAACGTGTTCGTGCAGGACTGGGGCAGCCTGATCGGCCTCAAGGTGGCCGGAGAGAACCCGGATCTGTTCGCCACCATCGCCGTCGGCGACGGTGCGCTCCAGCCGGTCCCCGAAGGAATCGAGCTGTTCCCGCCGGTCGCGAACCCCAACGAAATCGTCGACATCCCGTCACGGTTCGCCGCCATGCCTGCGCAGCAGGTGCCCTTCTACGACGGCTGTGAGCCGATCTTCGGCGGCCTGGGAGAGGGCTACTTCGGCGACTGGATGGTCTATGCGATGACGGCCGAATCGTTCCACGCGTCGGAGGTTGTCGAAGCGATGACATGGTTCGATCTCACACCGGAGGAGGAAGCCGCCTACGACGCCCCCTTCCCGAGCCGCACCTACATGGCTGGGCCGCGTGTCTTCCCCTCGCTGGTCAATCAGCTCGGCGGAAACACCATCGAGGCTTGGAACGGACTCACCTCGTTCGAGAAACCGTTCCTCACCCTGTGGGCCAGCAACGATCCGGGCCAACTCGGTGCGTGCGAAACGCAGCAGCAGCTGATCGACAACATCCCCGGCGCAGCCGGCCAGCCGCACGATCGTCTGCCGGAGGCCAGCCATTTCCTCCAGGACGATCAGGGCACCGAGATCGCCAACCGCCTCGTGGACTGGTACGACAACCTCGACGAGGAACCGGCAGGTGCGACCCAAGGCGAGGAGCGAGTCGGCTACGAGCTCCTCCAGATTCAAGACGACGGAACGATCTGGGCGTGGATCGCCAATGACATGACCCAGGCGCAGTTCGATGCTCTCGAGCTCCCCTCCGGTTGGTTGAAGAACCAGCCCCGAGAGGGCGTGCCCGACGCCTCACAGTTCAACGGATCCCCCGGAAACGACGGCGTCCTCCTCGAAGAGGAGCACTTCGGATTCAAGTGGTTCCACTCGGCGACCGTGAGACCGATGATCGGGAGCCTCGATGACGAGGGCCTCATCCGGGCCTCGACGGTGGAGAAGGATCATGAGATCGGCTTCGACCCCGGGAGCACGCTCTCGCTGCTCGTGTCCCCGTCGGGCGAGATCTACGTGATGGTCTCACGAGATGCAGGCCGCACGACCGACGACCCCACGCTGCCGGCGGAATGGGAGATCGTGGAGCACGTCGTGCCCAATGGCTTCACCGCCGTCCTCTCGGGCGAGACCACGGTCATTCGGATGGACAATGAGGACTCCTACCAGGGGCCGGTCACCGGTCTAGACCTGGAAGCCTCTTCGGCGGCCGGCGTGAGGCTCGGGGTGGTGGACACCGCGCTCATGGCCGACCTGGCGGCGTCGGACGACGACGGCCCCTTC
>JABDMN010000248.1 GCA_013001485.1 Acidimicrobiia bacterium | reverse complement strand
CGGCGGGTGTGCCCGTGAGGATCACATCGCCGGGGAGCAACGTCATCACCTGGCTGATGTAGGACACGAGTTCTCCGACCGGGAACACCATGTCGCTGGTCGAACCCGTCTGGCGGATTTCGTCGTTGACCCGGCAGATGATCGAAAGGCCTTCGGCAGGGTCGAGCTCGGTGTCGATGGCAGGCCCGAGCGGGCAGAACGTGTCGAAGCCCTTGCCCCGGGTCCACTGACCGTCACTGCGTTGCAGGTCCCGTGCCGTGACGTCGTTGGCGGCGGTGTAGCCGAGAATATGGGGACCGACGTCCTCGACAGCGACACGCCGAGTCACCTTCCCCATGACGACGGCCAGCTCCGCTTCGTGCTCCATTCGATTCGTCTCCGGGGGGACCCGGATCGCTTGAAGCGGCCCGATGACCGTTGTCGGGGGCTTGAGGAAGATCAACGGGCGTTCCGGCACTTCGTTGCCGAATTCCTCGGCGTGTTCGACGTAGTTCCGGCCGACGGCCACCACCTTCGTGGGGATCACCGGAGCCAACAGCCGGGCACGATCCCAGGCGACCACCGTCTCGGTGGGTTCCCACGCCACGAGTGGCGTGCCCCGGTAGATGCGGATGCCCTCCGGTTCCACCGCGCCGTAGGTGATGTCGTCGACATCAGAGTCGATGCGGACGATCTTCATTGCGAGCCAACCTCCAGGGAGCGAACGAATCCGGTGGTCACCGGTTGATCAGGCGGCGGCCGGTCGCCATCTGTGCACGAACCGCACCAGGCTTCGATTCGAGTATGGCCATCGGTACCGAAGCTGCGAGCTCGCGACGTGCCGCCGCATCGTGCGAGATGTTGGCGAACCATCCGATGCGATCCGCCCGAAGCCCGGTGACGAGTTCGTCGGGCAGCTCGCCGGTGTCATATCCGAACAGGAGTGCCGCCATGTCGATGTCTTCACCAATCGGCGCCCGGCCGAATCGTGAAGCGCGGGCCGATGCGACTGTGCTCAGCGCCACCTCGACGTTGTGACGGTGCTCGCCCGCACCGAGATCCAATTCCCGGGAGCGAATCAGCTTCAATGCGTATCCGGCATCGGGACCGATGGTGCCGAAACCACCGCCCCACGGCATATCGTCCGGTGAGGCCACCTCTCCCGGCCGGCTCGGCCGCCACCGCCGCGCCGGTGCCGGATGCGCCGTCGGCCGCGGCAAATCCGCAAACGAAAGCTCAATGTTCGGCTGTTGGCCCATGGGGTCACCTCACGGTGGTCGTGCGTGGGTCACGATAGACGCGGGCAGGCGTACGACGTACCACGTACAACGTCGCCCGACCGTCCGTCGGATCCCGCGGCCGGTCAGCCTTTCGTTCGGGCGACGGGCGACGTGACGCACACAGTCCAGTCGGCTGATGTGCCGCGTCCCTCGCCGGCCGAGCAGAGACTTCGGATCGTCGTACTGCGGCGGCGAAGCCGCCGCCTCACACGTATTCGAGCCACTCCGGGTGGGTCGTGAGCTTGCCGGTGATGGCGTCGCTGAAGAGCTCCTGGGCGCGCTTCGTGATCGGGCCCGGCTGACCCGGCCCGACCGGACTGTCGTCGACCTCGCGGATCGGCGTGACTTCCGCCGCCGTTCCCGTCATGAACAGCTCGTCGCAGTACAGGAGATCCGAACGAGTCAGGGTCTTCTCGACCACTTCGTACCCGTCTTCGGTCAGCAGCGTGGCGACGGTATTGCGGGTGATGCCGTCGAGACAGCCAACCGCTATCGGCGGCGTGTACACCACACCGTTGTCGACCAGGAAGATGTTCTCGCCGCTGCCTTCGGAAATCAGGCCCTCTTCGTTCAGCATGATGGCTTCGTCGTACCCGGCCCGAACGGCCTCCATCTTGGCGAGGATGGAGTTGATGTACGTTCCGGTCGCCTTGGCGTTCGGGAATGCGGAGCCTGAGAACCGCCGCCACGACGACACCCGGGTACGGATTCCGTTGCGCACGCCTTCTTCACCGAGGTACGCACCCCAGCGCCACGTCACGATCGTCGAGCGGACCCGTGCATTCGTCGGATTGAGCCCGAGCGCGCCGAGTTCGAGAAACACCAGCGGGCGGATGTAGCCGGACTCGAGGCCGTTGGCACGCAACAGCTCGAGCGTCGCCTTCGTGAGGTCGCCTACCGACCAATCCAGCTCCATGTGATACGCCTTCGCCGAACGATGGAGTCGTTCCATGTGCTCGGTGAGACGGAATACCGCAGTGCCGTTCGCAGCCTCGTACGCCCGGATGCCTTCGAAGACACCGGTGCCGTAGTGGAGCGCGTGCGTGAGGACGTGCACCTTGGCGTCCTCCCACAGCACTATTTCTCCGTCGAGCCAGATGTAGGTCGTGGGTTCCATCGCATCAGTTTGCCACGGGATCCCGAACCGTGCATTCCAGCCAGTAGCGAGTAGCCAGCAGCCAGCAAAGACCTCGCGCGTCCGGCCCGAGACGGCAGCCCTCGTTCAGACTGGCGACTGGCGACTGGCGACGTGACCTCAAGCCGCACCCATCAGCATCGGCCGCGTCGATCACGCAAGAGGAGCGGCGTTGAGGCTGGCGACTCGACCTCAGGCTCACTGGGGTCACCGGCTGCCGCGTCGACCACCGATGAAGGCGACTAGAGATGCCTTCCGTGCCATTCCAGGATCG
>JABDMN010000239.1 GCA_013001485.1 Acidimicrobiia bacterium | reverse complement strand
GCCGATGGGTATGGCCGACATCGCCGTCGTCCTGTGGTCTCAGTTCCTCAACGTCGACCCTGACGTCCCTGACTGGCCCGATCGTGACCGCTTCGTGCTGTCCAACGGTCACGGGTCGATGCTCCTGTATTCGCTCCTCCACCTGTCTGGGTTCGATCTCCAGCTCGATCAGCTCCGCGACTTCCGCCAGTGGGGGTCCCGCACTCCCGGCCATCCCGAGCGGGATCTCGCTCGAGGGATCGAAACGACAACCGGGCCCCTTGGCCAGGGTTTCGGCAACGGCGTCGGCATGGCTATCGCCGAACGACACCTGCGATCAGTCTTCGGTTCGGAGCTCGTCAACCACCACACGTACGGGTTCGTCTCCGACGGGGACCTGATGGAGGGCGTGTCCTCCGAGGCCGCTTCCATCGCGGGTCATCTCGGTCTGGGCCGCATCGTGTATCTCTACGACGACAACGGCATCACGATCGACGGCAGCACCGATCTCGCCTTCTCCGAGGATGTCCCCAAGCGGTTCGACTCCTACGGGTGGCACACGACGACCGTTGATGGTCATGACCGTCGCGCTGTCGAGCAGGCAATCCGGGAGGCACTTGCTGTTGCCGATCACCCGTCACTCATCTCGTGCAAGACCCACATCGGCCACGGATCTCCGAACAAGCAGGACACGTCGTCGGTGCACGGCAGCCCGCTGGGTGACGATGAGATCGCTCTCGTGAAAGAGTTGATGGGTTGGGACGCCCCGCCGTTCCATGTGCCAGACGAGGTCTACGAGTTCTTCTCTCTTGCCATGGATCGTGGTCGAGACGCCCGGCGAGCCTGGGAGTCACGGAGAGACGGAGTGTTTGCCTCGGACGCCGAGGTGGCTGGACGATGGAGCGACTTCTGGTCGCCGCAGGACGTGTCGCTAGATGGGCCTGCCTTCGACGTCGGGTCATCCCTCGCCACCCGCAAGGCTTCCTCAGCGGCGCTCAACGAGATCGCTGCGGCTCGCCTCGACCTCGTCGGTGGTTCGGCCGATCTCACGCCATCGACCAACACGTTCATCGATGGCTCCGGGTCATTCACTGCCGATCATCCCGAGGGTCGCAACTTCCACTTCGGCATCCGTGAGCACGGGATGGCGGCCGCCGTCAACGGCATCGTGCTCCACGGAGGCCTTCGCGCGTTTGGTGCCACCTTCTTGACCTTCTCGGACTACATGCGGGCCTCGGTCCGGCTGTCCGGTTTGATGGAGATCCCTTCGATCTGGGTCTGGACTCACGACTCCGTGTTCCTCGGTGAGGACGGCCCAACTCACCAGCCCATCGAGCACCTCTCTGCTCTGCGGGCGATCCCGGGCCTTCATGTGTATCGACCTGCCGATGCCACCGAGACGGCTGAAGCGTGGCAAGCCGCGATCAATCGGGTCGACGGGCCGAGCGCAATCGTGTTGACCAGACAGGGAGTGCCTGTGCTCGAGCGGCCGAACGGCGGCGTCGCTCGCGGCGGCTACACGCTGCGCGACGGCTCGAACGCGGCCCTCGTGGCGACGGGCTCGGAGGTCTGGGTGGCTCTCGAAGCCGCAGCCCTTCTTGCCGATCGGGACATCGATCTGAGAGTGGTGTCGATGCCGTGCGTCGAGGCGTTCCTCGAGCAACCGGCGGACTACCGCCAATCGGTGCTGGGCGATGGTCCCGTTGCCAGCGTCGAGGCCGGAACGACCTGGGGATGGGATCGCATCACCAAGGGAGGCCTGACGATGGGCATCGACCACTACGGAGCCTCCGCTCCGCACACGGTCCTCGCCGAGCAGTACGGACTGACCCCGACTGCTGTCGCTGACCGCGTCGCCGGGTGGCTCGCTGGGGAGACCTCGTAGACCTCTCACCGGCTCTCGTGCTCGGCATGTGGGCAGCTGGTCTCGTCGCGGCTACTGCTGCGGTTGTCGCGTGGCGGGTGGTTGGTGTCGGCTACACGTGGCTGGCGTCGTCCGTGGTCCTCCTCTTCGGGGTCGGAGCAGCTCTGGCCGGTGGCTCGCTGTGGGCTTGGATTGGCGTCGGGTTCACCGTCGCAGCCGCCTATCTCGTGTGGAGCTCGGGGCCGACAAGGGCACCCGTGGTCGCTCTCGCTGCAGCGGCGGTGGCCTACGCGGTCGGCGCAACCGCCGACTCGCCGCTGGTTCCAGTGGTCACTGGGGCACTCTTCCTCGGGGCAATCACCGCCGAGATGGTGCTTGGCCACTGGTACCTCGTGGACCCGCAAATGCCGCGGTGGGCTCTGTTTCGCCTCGCTGCCGTCGGGCTGATCGGCGTCGGTGCCGATGTCGGTGCGCTGGCGCTCGACGGTGCCCTGTCATGGGGTAGCGGCGACGAGATCTTCGGCTGGGCTTTCGTGGGCCTGGCAGCAATGACGGCGCTGCTCATGGCGGGAGTGTGGGGTGCTCTGCGGGAGCCCTCGTACACAGGCGTCATGGCAGCGACGGGCCTGTCGTACCTGGCCGTCCTCACAGCCCTTGGCGTCGCCGTGGTGGGGCGGGCGCTGGTCAGTGTCTGATCGGGCCTAGGCTCTCGCACCGTGAAGATCTACACAAAGACTGGTGACGACGGCACGACCGGCCTGTTCTATGGCGGCCGGGTGTCGAAAGATGCGGCCGGGCCGGAGGCCTATGGAACGGTCGACGAGGCCGTGGCCGCCCTGGGAGCGGCGCGAGCCGAGGCGGGTCGCGAGCCGTTGGGCGAGAAACCCGACACCGATCACGACCAGATCGCCGAGATCCTGCTCGAGGTGCAACGGGAACTGTTTGTCGTCGGCGCTGAGCTGGCTACCGCTCCCGACAACCGCCACAAGCTCGAACCAGGAGTGGCGCTGGTCACGCCCGACATGACGGCCAGGCTGGAGACGATGATCGACGAGATCGAGGCCGGAGTCGGAATGCCGACCGGGTTCGTGGTGCCGGGCGGTTCGCCGCTGGCGGCCGCCATCGACGTCGCCCGAACGGTCGTCCGGCGCGCAGAGCGAAGGGCCATTGCCGCCGCGACCGACGACAGCGAGGTCGTGCCCTACCTGAACCGCCTCGCCGACTTCCTGTACATGCTGGCCAGAGCGACTGAGGCCGAATGGGTGCCGAGTCGCCGCGAGGAGGACTGATGACGCTGTCGATCGAGATGAGTTCTGCCCCGGTGGATGCCGAGGTGCTTGCCGTGCCCGTGTTTGCCGACAGGGCATGGGGTACGGGCGCCGAAGAGGCGCTTGCGGACATCGAGGGTTTGGAGGCTCACCTGGACGCCGTGGGCTTCAGCGGCAAGAAGGGCCAGCTGACGGCGATCCCGGGTTCCGGCATGACCGTGTTGCTCGTAGGCCTCGGAGACGATCTCGACGCGGAGGGGCTCCGACAGGCAGCCGGCCGGATGGGCCGACGGGCACGGAAATCGAAGAGAGTCGCAACGACTCTTCATTCCGTCGGCATCGATGAAGCCGCAGAGCTGGTCGCCACGGGGTTCGCCCTCGGCCAATACTCGTTTGACGAGCATCGCAGCAAGGGCAAGCCGAGTGTCACCGAGGCGCTGATCCTCGTCGACGGCTCCGCAGACGAAGTTGCTGAAGCCGAGCGAGGAGCCACCCTCGCCGGAGGTGTGGTCACCGCCCGCAATCTCGTCAACCGGCCCCCAGGACACAAGGCGCCCGTTGCTTTCGCCGGCTGGGCCGAAGAGCTTGCACAACGAACCGGGTTGTCGATCGAGGTCTTTGACGAGGACCAGATCGAATCAGAGCGATTTGGTGGCCTCGGCGGCGTCGCCGCCGGTGCGCACAATCCGGCTCGCATGGTCGTGTTGCGACACGAGCCGGAAGGTGCCACCAAGACAGTGGCCTTTGTGGGCAAGGGCATCATCTTCGACTCCGGCGGATTGTCGCTCAAGCCACCGAAAGGCATGGAAGACATGAAGACCGACATGGCAGGCGCTGCCGCCGTTTTCGGAGCCATGGAGGTGATCGCGTCGCTCGACGTCGGCGTCAACGTGATGGCGGTCATGCCACTGACCGAGAATATGCCAGGCGGCGGAGCGATGCGCCCCGGGGATGTGCTCCAGGCCCGAAACGGCAAGACCATCGAGGTGCTCAATACCGATGCTGAAGGGCGGCTCGTCCTGGCCGACGGGCTGTCTCTGGCCGCAGAGAGCTCGCCCGACCTGATCGTTGATATCGCCACGCTGACCGGCGCATGCAAGGTCGCCCTGGGTCCGCGCATCGCGGGCCTCTTCAGCAACGACGATGACGCGGCCGAAGCGGTTGAATCGGCTGCCAAGAGAGCTGGGGAGAGAGTGTGGCGGATGCCACTGGCGCGTGATTACCGGTCGATGATCGATTCCGTGGTGGCGGACATGAAGAACACCGGCGAGCGGTGGGGTGGCGCCATCACCGCGGCCCTCCTGCTCGAGGAGTTCGTCGACGACACGCCTTGGGTTCACCTCGACATCGCCGGGCCCGGTCGGTCCGAATCGGCGCGTCACTACGTGCAGAAGGGCGGCACGGGATTTGGTGTGCGGACGCTGGTCGCCGTGGCCCAGGACCTCGCTGCATCCTCCGACTGACGTCGTCGAACACTCTCCGTTTTCCCGCAAACAGGGGTTGCTTCAGGCCTGACTGAGTCGACCACTCTGAGTGATGTTTCGCTAAAGGCACTACGCGCAGTAGTCGATACAGAAAGTAGTCATAGAGACCACTTTCCGTAGGGAGACTACGACATGGCACGGCGGCTGGCAGCAATTCTCGGAGTTCTCACGATCCTCGTCGCCGGTCTCGCCGCTCCCGCCATGGCCGGCGCCGAGAGCGGCTTCGTCGCAGAGATCAATGCGGAACGTGCAGCCAACGGCCTGGAGCCGCTCGAGGTCTACTGGGATCTCGTGGACGACGCCAGAGCTCACTCCCAGGTGATGCTCGATGGTGACGATCTGCACCACAACCCGAACCTGGGAAGCGTCACCACCGGCTGGTACTCACTAGGCGAAAACGTGGGTGTCGGCCCCAGCGTGTCGTCTCTCCACACAGCCTTCATGAACTCGGCGGGACACCGGGCAAACATCCTCGGTGACTACAACTACGTCGGCGTTGGTGTCGTTGTCGAAACCGACACGAAGATGTGGGTCACCGTGGTGTTCATGAGTGGTCCCGAGGGTCTGGTCACACCGCCTGAGCCAGAGCCGGCTCCTGAGCCTGAGCCCACCCCAGAGCCCGCCCCGGAACCGGAGCCGACTCCTGAGCCCGAGCCGGCTCCTGAGCCCGAGCCCAAGCCTGCACCTGCACCGGCACCGACAACCGAGCGCACGACGCCGGCACCGGTAGCGGATGTGAAGCGTGCCGATCCCCCAGCACCCCCGGCACCGATCCAGCACGTATCGATCCTGCTGGTCCGACCGATCTAGTCAGGGCGATTAGCCGCAGTCGATTGGCAGGCTGACCGTCGTCGACCAGACCCCAGACGTCTGAATGTCCAGTACAGCGACGTGGCCTGGCGGCGTGCTCGCTGAGATTCTGAAGTCCCAGTCGTTCGTGTTCTCTGCGGTGGCACCGTCGGGCAACACCGGATATGGAGAGTCGCTGTTGTAGAGCAGCGTCAGGTACGGATCGGATGTCGACAGGGTGGCGATCGGTGACGTGAGGTCCTGCCCGGTCTGGTTCGTCAGAGCGACGTACAACTCGATGGTCTCGCCGCACTCGGCCCGCTTGTCGTTGTCGCCGATCGAGTCGCCACGCACTCCGTCGTCCACGACAAGGCCGGCGAAGGTGATGGCCTCCACCACTCCGTTGTCGCAACCGATCGGAGGCAACCGGTAGTCCAGCGTCCATGGCCCGCCCTCACTCGACTCCACCGTCAGCCTGATCCCTGGTTCGTGGCCATGGGGAGCAGCTGGCGAAATGGCGATGTCGAAGTCATTCGAGTTTCGGACCGAACCTGTCTCGGGCACCGTGGGGTAGGGCGACGACGTGTTGTAGAGGATGGTCAGCAACGGGTCGTCCGTGGCGATCGTGACTGATGTCGCAGCCAGGCTGGCTCCCGTGGTCGAGCTGAGGTCGATGTACAGCTCGATCGTCTCGCCGCAGTTGGCGAGGCCGTCGTTGTTGCCAACGGAGTCACCCCGGACGCCGTCATCGATCACGTGACCAGCGATGGTGACTGGAATCGTCGGTGGGGGGTCGACCGGCAAGGTGTCGGTGCCGCAATCGATGTCGATGACGATTGGCACCGCCACTGGCTCTGACAACTCGGCGGCATCCACGGTGACCGTTGCTGACATCACGTGGCCGGCGGGTGTGTTTGGCGACAGCACCACGTCCCAGTCGTTCAGATTGACGCCGGTCGCACCGCTCGGCAACGACGGGTATGTCGATGTCGTGTTGTGGAGCACCGTCGCTGCGGGGTCATGGATCTCGAGCGCGGCGATCACCGCCGTGAGGTCTGAGTCTCCGTCATTCGTCAGGGGGATGTAGATCTCGACCGTCTCGCCACACGCGGCGATGCCATCGTTGTTGCCATCGCTGTCCCCGGTTGGTCCGTCATCGACAGTGAGCGGCCCGGCCACCAGAGTCGGTGCGTTGTCTTCCAGACACGAGATGGGAAGCAGTGCTTCTATCTCCCACGGCCCACCTTCGGCTGCGGCCACCTCGAGCTCGATGCGACCGACGTGACCGTCCGGCGCTGAAGGCAGCACGGCGATGTCCCAGTCGTTCAGGTTCTCGCCGGTGCCACCACCGGGGATGTCGTCGGCCGCCGAGGACGTGTTGTGCAACACCGCCAGATGGGGATCGGCCGAGCTGGCGATCATGCTGACGCCGGTGAGTGTCCCTGCCAGGAGGTTGCGAACCGTCGTGCGCAATTCGACGGTCTCGCCGCACTGGGCGATCCCGTCGTCGTTGCCGACACTGTCGCCGGTCGGGCCATCGTCGATTGTGATTCCGTACAACTCGACGCCGTTGTCGCCCAGGCCACCGCACGGAGGCGGGCCGGTGACCGGGTTCCCGATGTTGGTGATCTGCGGCGACCTCAGCCCCAAAGCGGTGCGCAGGTTCCGTGTCGGCCTGGTGTCGACCAGTCCGTCACCGTCGGTGAACCGGACCTCTGCCGCTGCACCCGATGGCGAGCAGGAGACGATGTCGACGCCTGCCACCTCTGAGCCGTCTGGCCACCCGAGGCTCTGGGCGAGTTCAGATGCAGTGAAGACCACCGTCCACGTGGCTCGCGGGTTTCCGACGGCAGGGTCGATGCCCCAGTGATCGTCGACGCTGATGAGGTAGGGGACAGCCGAAGTGAAGCCGACCTCGGACGGCTCGGTTCTGCCGAATGTCGACGAACCGTAGAAGGTCTGCACGGGGACAGCCTGGCCTTCGAAGGTCGCAGCTGGATGGGCTCGAACCACTCCGGACGTGGCGACCACGGCCTCTTCCCATCGTTCGTGGCCCAGCCCCACGTGGCCGTAGCCGACGTATCGCTGGTCGACGGTGGTGTCGTAGATCTGACAGTGGCACCACGGCCTGTCCTCGGGGTCGCCCCGAACGATCGACCGATGCACCGCATACGAGCGAGCCGCAATCGCCTGGGCCTCGAGCGCGGCCTGGCCGTTCGGTCCGTCGGTGGGCAGGCCCCAGTAGTACGGCATCTCCGATATCCCGCGGACGTAGTCGTCGACGTCGATCTCCAGCACGAGGTGGAACGAAGCTGTGTCGTCGTCGGGGCGGATGTGGAGGCTGCCGTAGGAGTACTTGCAGGGGCGCTGGATGGTGCTGGGAATGGCGTTCCAGTCGGCGAGAGTGCATGCGGCACCGTCGGGGGAGCCTTCATGATGGGCCACGTTGGTGATGGTGAATGCTGACGTTGGGCTCGGGGAGAAGCCGTCCCAGTCGATGTCGATGTCGCAGGGTCCCGGCTCGGATGCGACGCCGTCGATGGTCGTCACGCAGAGAGGGTCCGGGTCTGCTTCGGCGTCGGTCACTGCGAATTCGACGATCGACGTCTCGGTCAGCGCGACGACCGTGTCGCCGAAACTCACTGTTACCGGTGCTGCATCGGGGCCAAGAGGCTCGAGAGCCAGATCGATAGAGGACACCTCGCGCTCGAGATTGACCCAGATCGTGCCGGGATCAGGGAAGTCGACACCGAGCGTGCCCGAAGTGGTGTCCTGGAAGTAGTGCCCGAGGATGTCGTCGGCGGTGGCGTCGTCGAGCAGGGATTGGCCGTACGCGCCGTACTGGCTCATGCCCACGCCGTGGCCCCATCCACCACCCTGGATCGTGATATCGGGGTTGGAGACCTGTGCAGCTGCGGGCTGGGAGGCGACGAGCGTCAGCATCGTCGCAATAAGTGAGAACGCAATAGCCCGGGCGGTCATGCGCCGATGTTCGGAGGAGATCAAAGCTCCACTCCATATGTTGACGGACTCCGCCCAGAGCCCGAGAGAAATCTACCACACGTCCCGTGACAGAACGCGACACCCGACCGCGGTCAGTGGCGTGGTTGGGTTCCTGCGGATGTGCAAGCGGAGTCGTAGTCGACGAGGACCGGCAGCCTCGACTCGTCCTCACAAGCCGGGCAGTTCGGGTTGCGGTTGAAGGCGAGCGTGACGAACTCCTGGGACAGGGCGTCGTATGTCAAGAGTCTGCCAACCAGCGTGTCGCCGACCCCGAGGAGCAGCTTGAGCGCCTCAACCGCCTGGATCGATCCGATGATGCCGGGGAGAACGCCGAGGACGCCCGCTTCCGCGCACGATGGGGCCAACTCCGGCGGCGGTGGCTCGGCGAACAGGCACCGATAACAGGGACCCTCGAAAGGCTTGAAGACTGTTGCCTGGCCCTCGAACCTGAAGATCGATCCGTGCACCACGGGGATTCCGAGATGCAGCGCTGCATCGTTGACGAGATAGCGGGTCGGGAAGTTGTCCGCCCCGTCGATGACGACGTCGAAGCCTTCCATGATCTCGAGGGCGTTCGCCGCAGACAGGCGGGTCGCCAACGCCTCGACTTTCACGTCCGGGTTGATGGCGGCGAGAGTCCTTCGTGCCGACTCGACTTTGGCTTCGCCGATTCGGTCGGTCGCATGAAGAATCTGACGCTGCAGATTGCTGGTCTCGACGGTGTCGAAGTCCACGATTCCGATCGTCCCGACCCCGGCGGCTGCGAGATAGAGGGCCGCAGGCGACGAAAGCCCGCCGGCACCAATCAGCAGCACCCGGGACGCCAGGAGTTTGGCTTGCCCCATTTCTCCTACCTCGCCCAGGGGAAGGTGCCGGCTGTAGCGGTCGCGCTGGTCCGCAGAGAGGTACTCGGGGCCTGGCCAGGCGCGTCCCTCTGCTCTCCACTGCTCGACACCGCCCGACATCGACACCACGTTGGTGTATCCAGAGTCTTGAAGCGCCGCCGCCGCCAGGGCGGACCGCTCTCCGACGGAACAGAACAGGATGAGGTCCGACTCGAGGTCCGGGGCGAGGTCGGCGATGGCTGTCGCCAGCTTGGCCCGAGCGGTGTGGATTGCGCCGGTGAGGGAACCGCTCTCGAACTCGTGAGTTTCACGCACATCGATCAGGACGGCCGATCCCTCGGTCAGTCGCGCTTCGACCTGGCCAGGCGTCATCTCCGTGATCCTGGCCCGGGCAGCGGCGACCATGTCGTCGTACGTCATCGGGCAGCGAGCGTACCGGCTGGCAGGGGCCCGCTCATGAGCTCAGAGCGGCAGCGATCGCAGGCACGGCCTCGCCGGCGGAGGCCTCCACGACCGTGGTGGCAAGCTGGTCGTGGTCGGTCGGGCCAAGATTGACGATGATCATCGGATTCCCTGCCGAGACGACGTCGAGTGGCACGAATGCGGCCGGGTAGACGGACAACGTCGACCCGATCACCAGTACCGCATCTGCCACGGCTGCCATGGAGTTGGCCCGGGCGACCTCAGCGGCGGGAAGGGCTTCGCCAAAGAGCACGACTCCGGGCTTGACGATGCCCTGGCAGCTCGGACAGCGCAGGTCGCGCTCGCCGGCCTGCCACCGGGCTCGTACCTCGTCGATGGACTCGACGATGGCGCATTCGACGCACTCGGCCACCCGCGATGAGCCGTGGAGCTCGACGACCTCCGTTGGGTCGAGCCCGGCGGCATGGTGGAGGCCGTCGATGTTCTGTGTGACCACGCCGATTGCCGGGCCGTTCTGCACCAGGTCGGCGACTGCGAAGTGGGCGGCGTTCGGCGCGGCGTCGGTTACCCCAGAGGAGAACCTTCGTTCCCAATCCCGTTCACGGTGATCTGACGAGGCCATGAATCGCTGGATGGTGAAGTCGGCCGGGTCGACCTTGGTCCACACCCCCTCAGGGCCCCGAAAGTCGGGGATACCCGATTCCGTCGAGATGCCGGCGCCGGTGAACACGAGCAGGCGCTGGCTGTTGGCGAGAATCTCGATGGCGCTGTCGAGTGAAGACGTCACGGTTCGAGTTTGGCAGGCGGATGACCCGCCGGCTCCCTGGTGTCGACCGGTTGCCATTCCTCGCTGTCTTGATAGCTCAAAACATGTCTCTTGTCTTCAATCAATACTATTGATACAAACTGTCCATGACTGATCCGTACCCCATTCTTCGACCCACTGCCCGAGTCCGTCCCCAGGTTCGCCCTGTCGAGTGGCCGGGTGAGGGGTTTCTCCCCGAAGACCCCTACGTGCGCCGGTACTGGACAGCGACGGTGGGTGCGGGTGCGGTTGCAGAGCTGATCAAGAGCGCCGTCGCCGCCCGTCGTGGTCTCGCAGTGAAGGTCCCCCTCAACCTTGCGGTATTGGTCGCCGAGGGATTGATGACCACCAGGGGTGGGCGCCTTGCGGTGAGAAACCGGATTCCATCGCTCAATGGGAACCAGTTCCGCCGGTTGCCCGCCTCGATTCGCAGAGAGCACGACGAAGCGGGTTACTCCACGTGCCAGGGAACGGCTTCGCCCGTTTGGACATCCCACAGCGCGGCGTAGATGCCGCCGACAGCGATCAGATCCTCGTGAGTGCCCACTTCGGCTAGCCGGCCGGCATCCAGAACATAGATCCGGTCGGCGTGGCGAATGGTCGACAGTCGGTGGGCAATGACCACGGTTGTCCGGTCGACCGAGATCCGCTCTAGTGACCGCTGGATCGCTGCTTCGGTTTCGTTGTCGACCGACGAAGTTGCCTCGTCGAGGATCAACACGGTCGGATCGACGAGGACGGCACGTGCGAGCGAGATTCTCTGCCGTTGACCTCCCGAGAGCTTCTGGCCGCGCTCGCCGACGACGGTGTCATAGCCCTCGGGAAGCCCGATGATGAACTCGTGTGCTTCGGCGACGCGCGCCGCGGCCTCGATCTGGGCCTGCGGTGCATCCGGTGCTCCGTACGCGATGTTGTCGCGCACCGTGCCATGGAAGAGGAACACATCCTGGGACACCAACCCGATCGAGTTGCGCAGGTCGCGCAGGTCGAGGTCCCGAACGTCGTGGCCGTCGAAGAACACGGCGCCGTCTTCAACGTCGTAGAACCGAAGCAACAGCTTGATGAGCGTCGTCTTTCCCGAACCCGTGGCTCCGACGAACGCCGTGGTCGCCCCCTCAGCGATGTCGATGTCGACGTCATGGAGTACCCGGTACCCCTCGCGGTAGGAGAAGTCGACGTTCCGCAGCTCGAGTCTTCCCCGGGCGCCGTTGAGGTGGACGTCGCCACCAGTGATCTCCGGTTCGCGATCGAGAACGTCGAGGACACGGTTGGTCGAGGCCATGGCACGTTGGTACAGGTCGAAGGTCTGGCCGAGGCGGGTCAGCGGCCACAACAGGCGCTGGGTGAGGAACACCATCACCGAGTAGGAACCGACCGCAAGGGTGCCGTCGAGTGCCTGGAATCCGCCAAACACCAGGGTGGCGGTGAACCCGACCAGGATCACGATGCGGATCAGTGGTGAGAAGGCCGAGCTCAACGTGATCGCCCTCCGGTTGGCCATCCGGTAGGCGTCGCTCTCTTTGCCAATCCGGATGGACTCACGGTCTTCTGCCGTGAATGACTTGATCGTGGCGATCCCGCCGATGTTGTTGCCTAGCTGGCCGGCAAGGAGACCTGCCTGGTCGCGTACCGCGGCGTAGCGGGGTTCCATCCGACGCTGGAAGCGAACCGAACCCCACAGGATCAACGGGATAGGAAGAAAGGCCAGCCAGGCGATCTCCGGTGCGAGACCGAAAAAGGCGATGCCAACGAGCACCACGGTGGTCAACACCTGGAGTACCTCGTTGGCGCCACCGTCGAGGAACCGTTCGAGCTGGTTGACGTCGTCGTTGAGGATGGCGATGAGGTCCCCGGTCGTCTGGTCCTCGAAGAAGCCCATCTCGAGATGCTGGATGTGCGAGTAGGCATCCATGCGTAGCTCATGCTGAATCGTTTGGGCGAGGTTGCGCCACTCGACCTGCCACAGGTATTCGAAGAGCGACTCGAGAGCCCAGATGGCGAACGTGAGGAGGGCGAGGACCACGATCTGGGTGCGCGGGGTGTCGATGCCGAAGTTGGAGAGGAGAGATTCTTCGCGCTGGACGACGATGTCCACCGCCATGCCGATCAAGACCGGGGGAGCGAGATCGAACGCCTTGTTGAGCACAGACCACAACGTGGCGCGGACGATCCGAGGCCGGTGGGCGGTGGCGTAGTGCCAGAGGCGGATCAGCGGATGCATCGGGGCACGCTACTGCCTCGGTCGCACCTCACTGCCCTACGGAGTTATCGGCGGGACGCCGACGATGATCGAGATCACCGACTCGTCGAGCACCAGATCCTCAGGCGCCGGAGTCGTCGCCACGATCTTGCCCCACAGCAGCGGGTCGGACGTCGGCGCTTCGACTCTGACCCAGGTTATGCGGAGGTTGGTCAGCTCGGCGAAGGCGGTCACCAGACCCTCGATCTCGGCGTCGCCGAGTCCGACCCAGTTGGGCATCGGGGCCTCGGGCGGCAGACCGGATGACAGCTGGATGATGACTTCCCGGCCCTGCCGGATCGTCGTGCCGGCAGCCGGGGTCTGCTCCAGGAACGTGCCCTCCGGCTCAATCGAGTTGATCAGCTCGATCGTTGGGCTGATGCCGGCATGGAGAATCAGCGACTCGATGTCCTTCTGTCGCGCCTCGAGATCGCGGAGGTCGTCGATGCCTTCCATCGCCGCCACGTCAGGGACTTCGGTGTTGGGCACTGCGAAGTAGGCCGAGGTACCGGGGGGATCGTCAGGGAAATCCTCGACAGGGAGGTTCTCGGTAACGCCGAGCATGAACTGCTTCCAGATCGGTGCTGCGAGCCGGCCGCCATAGGCGCGGGTGATCGGGAACTCACGCTGGTTGAGGTCGTCCCACACCACGAAATTCACCATCTCCACCTGGGCATCCGGGTACCCGACCCACACGGCCGTGGTGTATTGGGGGATGAACCCGACGAACCAAACGTCGCGGAAGTTCTGGGCGGTGCCGGTCTTGCCGGCCTGGGGGCGGTCGATGTCGGCTCGTGGTGCCGTACCCGAGCCAGAAACAACCTTCTCGAGTGTCTTGACGATGGCCGCCATCATCGCCTCGTCGAAGACCTGCTCGCGGTTGGGAGTGTGGTTGTAGAGGACATTGCCCTCGTTGTCCTCGATGCGCTCGATGATGTGCTTCTCGGCGCGCTCACCGAAGTTGGCGATGGTCGAGTAGCCGGCAGCCATCTCGATTGGTGAGACTTCCTGGGTGCCGAGGGCGATCGAGAGCACCGGGTTGAGGTTCGACTCGACACCCGCCCGCTGTGCCACCTCGACGATCTGCTCGGGCCCGACGGCTTGGGAGACCTGGGCGTACACGGTGTTGGTGGAGGTGTAGGTGGCGACCTCGAGCGTGCGGAGACCCTTACCGCCTCCACCGGCGTTGCGGACCGTCCAGATGTCGCCTTGTGGCGAGCATGGATAGCCGCACTCGATCTCCTGGGGGCTGGTGGCATCCCAGTATGAGCCGAGGGTGATGGGCTGATTGTCCTGTCCGCCGTACTCGAGGCCGGCGAGGAGCGCGAACGGCTTGAAGCTCGACCCTGCCTGACGCTGGCCCTTGGTGGCCAGGTCGTACGGTCGCTGTCCGGATTCGATGTCCTCGCCGAACTCAAGGCCTCCGGCCATCACCTTGATTGCTCCGGTGGCGTTGTCGATCATCGCTATTGAGCCCGTGGGGACGTCTTCCCAATCGGCCGGGAACCACGCTCGCAGGATGCGCTCGGCCTCGACCTGGAGGGCGTAGTCGACGGTGACGGTGATCTTGAGACCCCCGCCTCCTTCACATTCTGTGTCCTCCGCGGGGCACCCGAACACTCGCTGGAATCGCTCTGCGTACGTGTCGCCGAGGTTGAACTCGGAGCTGTTGAGGATCTCCTCACGTGCCGCGATCAGCACCTCCGGGGCCAGCTCCTCGGCATCGGTGTCTGGCATGACTCGCAGTGGCTCGCGCCGTGCCGCGGCGGCTTCCACAGACGTGATGTATTCGTTTGCCTCCATCTGGCCGATCACGGCGTTGCGGGCACGCACGACGCTGTCCTCTTCCTCGCGAAGGTCGTAGACCGTGGGGTTTCGGATCGGGGTCATCATCGCTGCCGCCTCGGCCACGGTGAGCTCGTCGAGTTCCTTGCCGAAGTACTCCTGTGCAGCCGCCTTCACCCCGTAGGCGTTCTCGCCGTAGAACACGGAGTTGGCGTAGAACTCGAGGATCTGGTCCTTGGTGTACCGGCGCTCCAGCTCAACGGCGAGAACCGCTTCGCAGATCTTGCGGTCGAGCGTCACCTCGGTCGTCAGCATGTTGTTCTTCACCACCTGCTGGGTGATGGTGGAGCCACCGGTGATGTTGCCGCCCTGGACCTGGATCCGGGCCGCTCGGGCGATGGCGGTCCAGTCGACGCCGCCGTGTTCGAAGAAGTCGCCGTCCTCGGCGGAAAGGAGGGCGTGGACCACGAGGTCGGGCATCTCGTCACGAGTCACCGGCTGGCTGTTGCGCAGGTTGAGCTTGCCGAGCAGCACGCCGTCCGACGTGTACACCTCGGACAACCTGGAGAGGTCGGGGAAACCGAAGTCGAAATCGGTCGGAACGCAGAAGTACCTGTCTTCGAGGTCCTCGATGGTTCCAAATGCCGAATTGGTGCCGAGGAACGAGAACAACCCGAGCCACGTGGCAGCCACGATGCCGATCGCCCCAATCACGGCAAGCGAAGGGATGCGGCGGCCGCGCTGGTCGCGGCGTTCCAGATCGTGAATGGTTGGTTCCATCGTGCTCTAGAGCGTTCGAGAGAGGGAGAGGGTTCCCGGTAGCATTTCCCGGACACGGCATGGTACCGACGATCTGGCGTCATGCCAGTCACCGTCCCGCCCGCCGACCTCGCCGAGAAGGAGCCGACATCTCACCTCCCGAGCCGACGCCAGAGGAGATCGCCGCTCGCCTGGGCAATCCCGGTGAGTACCCGTACACCCGCGGGATCCATTCTTCGATGTATCGAGGTCGCCGCTGGACGATGCGCCAGTACGCCGGCTTTGGTTCGGCAGCCGAGACGAACGCCCGTTTCCGGGCCCTCCTCGACGCCGGTCAGACGGGGCTTTCGGTGGCATTCGACCTCCCGACTCAGATGGGGCTCGATTCGGATGACCCGCTGGCTCAAGGAGAGGTGGGCAAGGTCGGCGTCGCCGTCGACTCGATCGAAGACATGCGACGCCTGATGCGGGGCATCCCGCTGGGCGAGGTGTCGACGTCGATGACCATCAATGCCACGGCCGCGGTCCTGCTGTTGCTGTACCAGTTGGTCGCCGAGGAGGAGGGCGTGCCCTCGGATCGAATCCGCGGCACCGTGCAGAACGACATCCTCAAGGAGTACGTGGCCAGGGGGACGTACATCTATCCGCCAAGACCGTCGATGCGACTCGTCACCGACTTGTTCGCCTACTGCGCCGCCGAGTTGCCATCGTGGAACACCATTTCCATCAGCGGGTATCACATCCGTGAGGCCGGTTCGACGGCTGCGCAGGAGGTCGGCTTCACCATCGGAAATGGCCTGGCCTATGTCGATGCCGCTCGCCACGCCGGGCTCGACGTGGATGAGTTCGCTCCGCGGCTCTCGTTTTTCTGGAACGGCCACAAGGACTTCCTCGAGGAGGTCGCCAAATACCGCGCCGCCCGACGGCTGTGGGCTCGGCTGATGCGGGAGCGGATGGGGGCGGAAAGCCCGCGAGCGTGGACCATGCGATTCCATGCCCAGACCGCCGGATCGACACTGACTGCGCAGCAACCAGAGAACAACATCGTTCGCACCGCCCTGCAGGCCATGAGCGCTGTGCTCGGCGGCACGCAGTCGCTTCACACCAACTCATACGACGAGGCGCTCGGCCTGCCGACAGAGGAGTCGGCGCTGATCGCCCTTCGTACCCAGCAGATCATCGCGGATGAGACCGGCGCAGCCGACACCATCGATCCGTTTGCTGGCTCATGGCACATCGAGGCGTTGACCGACTCCATCGAGGCCGAAGCCATGGCGATCATCGACGATCTCGAGGCTGCAGGGGGTGCGGTCGCCGCGGTAGCGGCCGGTCTCCCCCAACAAGCCATCGAGGACGCTGCCTACGACACTGCTCGCCGCCTCGAGTCGGGTGAAGAGGTGATCGTCGGTGTGAACCGTTTCGCCAGCGACGACTCTTCGGGTGACATCCCGGTGTTGAAGGTCGACCCGACGATCGAAGCGTCCCAGGTGGAGCAGTTGGCGTCCTGGAAGGCGAATCGCGACGGCGAAGCAGTCGCCTCTGGTCTCGCCGCCGTCACAGACACAGCTCGCGGCACGTCCAATCTGCTCTACCCGATGCGGGAGGCATTGCGGGTTGGCTGCACGGTCGGGGAGGTCTCGTCGGCTCTGGTGGAGGTGTTTGGCCGCCATCGTCCCACCTGAGCAACCAATCGGGTGCGGCTGCGCTACCGTCGCCACCGATGTCTGACCCCCTACGTATCGCCGTTGTCGGCGGCGGTCCTGCCGGCCACTCTGCAGCAACGATCGCTGCCACGCTGGGCGCCGAAGTCACCCTCATCGAGGACTCGATCGTTGGTGGTGCCGCCCACTTGTGGGATTGCATTCCCTCAAAGGCGATGGTGGCGTCCTCGATGCGTATCGCCGCCATCCGGAACGCGGCTCGACTCGGGATCTCCGATGCCGGCCACGTCGACCTCGACATGGCTCGACTCGGCGAACACCTCGGCGGGATCACCGACTCGTTGGCATCTGGCATCACCTCGATGCTGGTCTCCCAGGGAGTCGAGATCGTTCGTGGCAGGGGTCGCTTCACCTCACCAAACACCGTCGTGGCGACCACCGATGAAGGCGACGTCGAGGTCGAGTTCGACGCCGCAGTGGTTTCCACAGGGAGCCGGCCCTGGGAGCCCGACTGGGCGGCCGTCGACGGCGATCGCGTCATCACCACTCGCCACGCCTATCACCTCCATGAGCTCCCGGAACACATCGTCGTGGTCGGCTCCGGCGTCACTGGTGTCGAGATGGTCCACATCTTCTCGAGCCTCGGCAGCAAGGTCACTCTGTTGGTCAGCCGGCACCACGTGCTGCCCCATCGAGACGCAGAGGTGGCCACCGTTCTCGAGGAGGATTTCTTGGAGCGAGGTGTGGTCCTCCTCAAGGGAAGTCGCGCCAACGGTGCGGTGCTGGAGAACGGCTCAGTCGTCGTCACCACGGAGGACGGGCGGCGGGTCGAGGCATCGCACGCCCTGCTCGCCGTGGGGTCGGTTCCCAACACCGAAGGGCTCGATCTCGAGCTCGCCGGTGTCGAAACCGAGCGCGGATACGTCCCCGTCGACGAGTTCCAGCGAACCTCGGCAGGTCACATCTATGCCGCAGGCGACGTCACTGGTCAGCTGCCGCTGTCTTCAGTGGCCACGGCCCAGGGCCGTCTCATCGCCAACCACGTGATGGGTCGGACCGCCAGGCCCATCGAGTACGCCAAGGTCACCCAGGCCATCTTCACCGAGCCCGAGATCGCCTCGGTCGGTCTCGAGGAGGTCGATGCTGCGGCGGCTGGGCGCAAAGTACGGATCACCAAAGTGCCCTTCGCCGCCAACCCCCGCGCGCTCATCCAGGGCAACCCCCGGGGCTTCGTCAAGGTGATCTCGGATCCGGCTACTCGGGAAGTGTTGGGCGGAACGGTTGTCGGGCATCACGCCTCAGAACTGATCGCCCCGATCTCGTTGGCGGTCGCCGGAGACCTCCAGGTCGACCTGTTGCTGCACGCGATGATGGCCCATCCGTCGCTGGTCGAGTCGATCTCCGAGGCTGCCGAGTAGGTCAGCGGACGATCATCAGCACCGAGTCGGACGACACAGCGTCCCCCGGCTGAACGCGGAGTTCGACGATCTCGCCGTCGATCGGAGATGAGATCTCGTTCTCCATCTTCATCGCCTCGAGAACGCAGACCGCTTCGCCTGCCTTCACCGCGGTGCCCGCTTCCTTGTGCACTTTGACGATCGTGCCCTGCATGGGGGCGCGGATGACCCCATCGCCTTCGCTCGTCGAAGAGCTCGAGTCGAGCCGGGGCGGGCGCCGCCGCGGGGCGGCGCGACGATTGCCGGATGACTGCTGAGGCAGCGCCGGTGCCCAGAGCTTCACCACGAACCGCCGCCCACCCACCTCGACGGTGATCGACCGCTCGGTCAACTCCTCGTCCTCGGGGATGGCGGGGGCTGCCGGATGCTCGACGGCCGACAGGTCCATGTCGTTCTCGACGAACTTGGTGTCATGGTCGCCCGCGACGAACGTCGGGTGATCGAGGATGGCGAGATGGGCCGGGATCGTGGTCGCCAAACCGGTGATGGTGAACTCTTCGAGGGCTCGCCGGGCTCTGGCGATGGCCTCGGTGCGGTCGGCGCCCCACACGATCAGCTTGGCGATCAGGTTGTCGTAGTACTGGCT
>JABDMN010000236.1 GCA_013001485.1 Acidimicrobiia bacterium | reverse complement strand
CTCTTCGACTGATCGGTGGACCGTCCCGAATCTGTCGCATCGAAGACGGTGTGGCGGCAGTGGGCTCGATCAGTCGCGGTGGATCCGGTGGCTGTGTCGGCGGCTGTCGTCGAAGCGCTCGACGCATTTCTCGACGCTGGCACGATCGTGCTCGGGTTCCTGCCGATGCCCGACGAGGTTGATCTGAGGCCGCTGTATGCCTTCGAAGACAGAACATGGCTGGTCACCCGAACGCCGGCTGAGGGCCCGCTCACGGTTCATTCAGCGGCATCACCATTGGAAGTCCACGACTACGGCTTCGCTCAACCTGTCGCCGGCAGCACAGAGGTCGATCCCACCGCGATCGACGCCGTCCTGGTGCCGGGAGTCGTCTTCGACAGGTCGGGTGGGCGTCTCGGCAGAGGGATGGGCTACTACGACGAGCTCCTGACACGATGTCGCCCTGACGTCACCCGGATCGGTGTCACCGTGGATGCCCTCGTCGTGCCCGCCGTGCCCATGGAGCCCCATGACCTTGCGATGACGCACCTGGTGACGGATTCCGGCGTGACGACCATTCAGTAGCCTGAGCGAGATGTTTCCGGACGCCACGAAGAGGTTCCTCAACTCCGCTGCAGTGGTGGGTCTCCACCCGGAGCCCACGGTCTACCCGGATGGCACCAAGACCGCCGCAGACGCGGCAGCCGCTATCGGATGCGAGGTCGCCCAGATCGTGAAGTCGCTGGTGTTCATGGTCGACGAGGACCCGGTTCTTGTGCTGATGCCCGGCGACCTTCGCCTCGACACCCACAAGCTGGGCTCGCTGGTGGGGGGTCAAGCTCGCCGGGCCGATCTCGACGAGGTACGCCGTTTCACCGGCTACGCAGCCGGCGGGACGCCACCGGTTGGCCATTCCCGTCCGATTCCGGTGTACGCAGACTCTCGTCTTGGTCGGCATCGTGACCTGTGGGCCGCGGCCGGCACGCCCACCACGGTGTTCCCAATCGATCTCGAAGACCTGCTGCGGGTCACAGGCGCAGCATCTGCCGACCTGGCGGAGAACCCATGAGGTTTGGTGCATTCGTCCCCCAGGGCTGGCTCCTCGACCTGCAGGGCGTGCCGGTATCGGAACAGTGGCCTGCCATCACCGCGGCTGCCCGCACGGCAGAGTCGGCCGGGTTCGACTCGGTGTGGGTGTATGACCACTTCCACACGGTGCCAGTGCCGCTCCAGGAGTCTCTATTCGAGGCCTACACGGTGCTGGCGGGGCTGGCGGCATCGACCAGCACCGTCCGGCTTGGCCAGATGTGCACCTCCAACAGCTACCGCAACCCCGCCTACCTCGCCAAGGTGTCGTCGACGATCGATGTCATCTCGGGTGGACGGTTCATCCTCGGCATCGGTGCCGGCTGGTACGACCACGAATACCGTGCCTACGGGTACCCATTCCCGAAAGCGTCGGTTCGCATCGGTCAGCTCGGCGAGGCCGTCCGGATCATCAAGAAGATGTGGACTGAGGACGAGGCGAGCTTCGTCGGTGAGCACTACCGGATCGAGGGGGCGATCAACCAGCCCAAGCCTGTTCAGGAACCTCATCCTGAGGTGTGGGTTGCCGGAGGCGGCGAGAAGCTGACCTTGCGGATCGTTGCTGCTGAGGCCGACTACGCCAACTTCGGCGACAACATCGACGTCTTCTTGCACAAAAAGGCGGTGTTGGCCCGTCACTGTGAGGCCATCGGCCGCGATCCGGCCGAGATCGGGCTCTCAGCCGTCTTCGACTGCCTCATCGCACCGACCGACAGGGAAGCGGATCGGAAGCTGGAGTGGCTGTTCGAGCGTTGGGCCCATCACGACACGCCGCTCGGCAACTTCGAGTGGGATGAGTTCACCCGTCGCATCATCGTTGGTTCGCCAGACACGGTCACCGAACAGCTTGTCGAGTGGAAGGCAGCCGGTTGTGACTACGGCATCATGCAGTTCTTCGAGACCGGCACGGACGTGTCAGGTCTCGATCTCTTCGGTCGGGTAGTCGCCCCTCGGCTCGCCGAGTGACGCCCAGCCGTCGGGGTCCACGGCGATCCTGAGTGTCGAACCGATCTCCGGGCGCTGCTGGACAGTCACATCAAGCAGTGGGCCCTGGCCGACGAGAACCGTGGCGCGCCATCTGCCCGCGGCGAAGCTGCGAGCCGTGACGACGGCGTCTACTTCGCCACCAGGCGACACCGCATCGGGAAGGAGCGCAGCCCGATGGTGTCCCGACGGCAGAGAGCAGGGGAGCGTGCCCCACGGCGAGGACGCTCGACCCTCACCGACGGTGACGTTGACGACCGTGAATCCGAGGAATCGCGCGACGAACTCCGAGGCTGGCGCCTCCCACATCTCGTCGGGCGCCGCAGCCTGTACCACCCGGCCGCGTTCGAGGACCACCACGGTGTCGGCCACGGCAAACGCCTCCTCCTGGTCGTGCGTGACGTAGACGACCGTCTGGCCGAGACGGCGGAAGACGTCGCTCATCTCCCGGAGGAGCCGCTCGCGAAGCTCCCTATCCAGTGCACCAAGTGGTTCGTCAAGCATGATCAACTCGGGGCGAGTCGCCAGCGTGCGAGCGAAGGCCACCCTCTGCTGCTCGCCACCTGACAGTGCGGTGATGGGGCGCTCACCAAGACCCGTCAGACCCACGAGGGCCAACGAATCCTCGACTCTTCGGGCGACGTCGTCGGCGCCTGTCGCCTCGAGCCCAAACGAGACGTTGCGGGCAACTGACAAATGGGGGAACAGGGCATAGTCCTGGAACATCATCCCGAACGGGCGCCGATGAACAGGCACGCCAACCATGTCGTCGCCCTTCCACGTGATCGACCCGGTTGCCGGCCGCTCCAGACCCGCAATGGCCCGCAGCAGTGTCGACTTGCCGCTGCCAGACGGACCAAGCAGGGCGACAACCGAGCCTGTCGGGATGTCGAGATCGATCCGGTCGACAGCGGTGAACGAGCCGTAGCGGACTGTGAGGTCGCGCAGCTGCAACATCAGAAGTCACCGCTGTCGCGGAGCCGGTCGATGGCCATCACTGCCAGGGCGGTGAGACCCATCAGGATCGTTGCCAGCGCCATGGCCCGGCTGAAGTTGGCGGTTCCCGGTTGTCCAAGCAGCCGGTAGATCGCCGTCGGAATCGTCTGATTCTCGAGCGGCCGCACCAGGAAAGTGGTTGCGCCGAACTCACCGAGCGACACTGCCATGGCGAACCCGGCTCCGACGGCGGCCGCCCGCAACACGAACGGTGCATCCACTCGGCGCCACACCATCGACGGTGGAGCGCCCAGGGTGGCCGCAGCCTCACGCAGCCGCTGCGGGATCGAGCGGATCACCGGCACGGCCGTGCGCACGATGAACGGCACAGCAACCAGCGTGTGGGCGATGGGAACGATCCACCACGATGCGCGGATGTCGATGGGGCGGTCCATGGAGATCAGCAGACCGAAGCCGATCGTCACCGCCGATGTTCCCAGCGGCAGCATCAGCAACGAGTCGAACCACTGGGACAGTCCGCCGCGCCCGCGAGCAACGGTGACCGCCGCTGCCATCCCGATGATGATCGCAAGAACAGTGGCCGTGAGGGCGAACGCAAGCGAGTTGCCGATGGCGCTCAACGGAGACACAGCTAGAACTCCGCCGGCGTCCGACAGAGACGTGTAGGCCTCGAGGCCATCAGTGAGCGATCGGCCGATCAGCGTTGCCAGTGGAACGATGATGAGAACACCGATCTCTGCAACGGCGCCGGCGATCATCCAGCGTTCGCTGCGAGTCCGGGGCTTGCGGGCGGTCAACGCCGGTGGCAGCAGCGCCATTTCGGCGGTTCGTCGCTCCTGGTACCGGCTGTAGACGAACAGTGCGGCGCCCACAGATGCGATCTGGATGATCGACAGCGCGGCTGCAACCGGCAGGTCGAACAGGCCGGTCGCCTGTCGCCAAATCTCTACTTCGATGGTCACCCAGCGCAGGTCACCAAGGATGAGGACAACACCGAAGCTGGTGAACGTGAAGAGGAAGACGATCGCCGACGCCGCCGCGATGGCGGGTCGGAGCAGCGGGAGGGTGACCCTACGGAACGCTTCCCAGCGGGTTGCACCGAGAGTCCGCGCTGCCTCGTCGAGCCGGGGGTCGAGGTGCTCCCAGAGCCCGCCAACGGTGCGCACCACGACCGCGAGGTTGAAGAACACGTGGGCGAGGAGGATTGCCCACAACGATCGGGCACCGTCGCCGAGCAGCGCCACGAATGCCGTTGCCGCCACCACCGTGGGAGTCACGAACGGCACGGTGATGATGGCTCGCAGGAACCCGCGGCCCCGGAAGCTGAACCGAGACAGCACGTAGGCAAGGGGGAGCCCGGCGATCAGCGTCAGAACGGTGGACAAGGCGGCTTGCCAGGCAGTGAACCAGATCACTCCGAGGATGCCGGTGTCAGACAACACGGTGGAGAATCCGTTCCCATCGCGGAACGACCGCTCGAGGATCCGGAACAGGGGATAGGCAAAGAACCAGACGAGGAAGACCGTGGGCAGCGCAGCAATCGCCCACTGTCGCCGCGTCATCGGGTCACGGTTTCCGTCCACTCGGCGATCCATCGCTCGCGGTTGGCGTCGATGGCGGCCGGGTCGAGCAGCGCAGGACTCTCCGGGATCGCGGTGTGCTCGATGAACTCGGGTGGCAGCGTGGCGTTCTGGTTTGCGGGGAACACGAACATGGTGAGGGGGATGTCTTCCTGGAAGGTCTCCGACAGCAGAAAGTCGATGAGTGCCTCGGCGTACTCGCCACCGTTGCTGCCCGTCAGGATCCCGGCAAACTCGATCTGGCGGAAGCAGCCGGCCTCGATGACGCCCGTAGGCGCGGGAGCCGTGGGGTCACCGAAGATCACCTCGGCGGGTGGCGAGGACGCATAGGAGACGACGAGCGGCCGATCGCCTTCGCCGGCGCCGCCGCTGAACGAGCCGTAGTAGGCCTGTTCCCACCCGGCGTCGACCCGGACATCGTTGTCTCGCAGATCCGACCAGTAGTCGCGCCAGGTGTAATCCCCGTCCTCGCCAAACTCCACGATCGTGGCCATCAGGAACGCCAGACCGGGTGAAGAAGTGGCCGGGTTCTGCACCACGAGCTGTCCCTCGAATGCCGCTTCGGTGAGGTCACGCAGGCTCGGGCTGATGTCGCCCAGTACCTCGCGGTCGTAGTTCAGGCACACATCGCCGAAATCGACCGGGGTGACGTGCGGGTCGAGCTCGAGGTCGTCGGAGACCGTATCGAGGAGGGGAGAGCGGTACTCGAGGAAGAGGTCCGCGGCGAGTGCGCGCGATAAGAAGGTGTTGTCTATCCCGAACAGGACGTCCCCCAGTGGATTGTCCTTCGTCAAGATCGCCTGGTTCACCATCGTGCCCGCGTCGCCGGCCTGGAGGATGCGAACGGGGAGGCCGACGGCAGTTTGCATTGCATCGAGAACCTCCTCTGACACGGCGAACGAATCATGTGTGACCAGCACGATCTCGTCCGGTGGTGCGTCTGCGGTCGAACTGCAAGCCGCAGCGAGAAGAGCGATCGCCACAAGCGGGAGAAGGCGTCGCATCATGTCCCGTTCCTCAGGGTGTGGATGACGAGCAGCGTTCCAGCCTCGAGTTCCACAACCGCGTGGTCGGCCGTCAGCTCGTTGCTGACACCGCGAGTCGACCCGGTGGCGAGCGTCGCTCCCTGGAGGGTCCACTTGAGGCCCTCGGTGGCGACTCCGAGCACGGGACCACCGACAGCGAGCAGGCTGACGAAGTCGCCGGGTGAGCCATGGATGTCGACGTGGCGGCGGACCACCATCAGCCGGGAGTCGCCGACGATCCACTCGATGTCGTGTGGTGCGAACTCGGCCGATGCAAGAACGAGAGCGTTGGCGAGGAAGTGATCGAAGCGCCCCCCGGTTCCTCCGATGAGGATCATCCGCTCGTACCCAGCATCGACCGCATGCCGGAGAGCAAGCTCGAGGTCGGTGGCGTCCTTGTCGACGGGGAATTCATGGATCTTGGCTCCCGCTGCACGGGCCTCGGCGACGTCGGCGGGATCAGCCGAGTCGAAGTCCCCGATGACGACGTCGACGGGGATCCCCAGTGATCGGGCTTGAGCCAGGCCGGAGTCCGCTGCGACGACATAGGCATCGGCCGGCAACCGATGCACGAGCTCGGGACGCACGGCGTCGCCCCCGGCCAAGATGATTGCCCAACGATCGTTTTCCACGCTCTTCCTCCGCTGGCATTACCCAGTTCAGGTTCCGCGGGTCGGGCGATCTGGTCGCCCCTCTCAGCTCTGTATGAGCTCCCCGGGGTGGTTGATGGACCAGGGTAGCCGGAAGAGGGGAGCTCTGACGCTGTTCCGCTGACGGTTTGGCTGTTGCATAGGCGTTTGCTGTCACAGTGACGAGAGACAGAAGGCCCCGGTGTTGTTGACGATTCTGGCTCTCAGGAAGAAATCTGTGACAAGCCCTTGACAAGATGATGTCATTATGACATTATGACGATGTCAAGAAGAGGTCACCAAGAGGAGAGGACACCTCATGTTGTTCTACAACAACCCCAGGGCCATCCAGGTAGTACACGAGAGCTTGATCCGTGAGGGTCAGAAGGAACAGACCAAGCGGCACATGCTGCGTCTGATCCAGGGCGCAAAGGGCTAGAACGCCATGGACGTCACTGGAGCAATCACCAGGCTGGAGGCCACCGTCACCGGACAGCTCCAGCTGGCCGGCGAGGACCCGGCGGTCGAAGCGGCAGGAGAGGCTCTTCTCGCCGCGCTCGGACCGGCTCTCCGCCAGGCGGCGATGAGCCTTGCCGAGCAGGCGGCGGCCGAGGTGGCTTCCCAGCTGCCCGAGGCCACTATCAAGGTCGTCCTCGAAGACGGCGACCCGACGCTCGACGTGCAGACCATCGAGACAGAGGCTCCGGCGTACAACGCAAAGGATCTCCATGCTCGGCTGACACTGCGGCTCTCGGACGAGCTCAAGGGCCTGGTCGAAGATGCCGCCACCGAGACGGGCGATTCGGTCAATGCCTATGTCATCCGCGCACTGTCGTCCGTCGCAGCGCGCCCGAGCGGAAAGCAGTCGGCCGGGAGCCGTCTGAAGGGAACAATCGAATCATGACGCAGCGCAAAGAGACATTCCAGGCTGGCGATCGGCCCCGCGTATCCATTCAGATTCCTTCCGGCGACGTTCGTATCGTTGCCGGCGACGCCGACACGATCGAGGTGCTGCTCGACGGTCCCGAGGCTGCAGTCAGCCGCTTCACGGTGGAGCAGCACGGTGACACCGTCGAGGTCGCGCCCGACAAGAGCGGGATACGTAGGTGGAGCAAGGTCGACGTGGTCGTTTCGGGGCCGCCCGAGATGGCACTCGAAGCCCGGCTCAAGTCCGCAGACCTCGACATTCAGATTCCGTTGCGGTGGCTGCGTGTGGCTGTGGCCTCCGGAGACATCCGGGCCCGCGACATCTCGGGCGACGTCGACATCAAGACGGCGTCTGGAGACATTCGGCTAGGAGAGGTTTCGGGACGTTGCGACGTCTCCGCAGCGTCGGGAGAAATCCGCATCGACACCGCCGGAGGCGAATGCACGGTGAATTCGGCGTCGGGAGACATCGTTGTCGCCAACGCCGCCGATCGGGCCCGGTTCCGCACTGCAGCCGGCTCCGTGACCGTGAAAGCGTGCAATGGCCCCGAGTGCGATGCCAAGACGGTGTCAGGCGACGTCCGGGTCGGAATCCCGGCAGGGCGCACCATCGACGTCGACATCAAGTCGTTCTCTGGCGAGGTGTACAACAACCTCAGCCCGTCGGACGGCGACAAGACAGGGCGCTTCGCTCTGAAGGTGACCACGGTCTCGGGAGACATCGAACTCCGGCCCGCCAGCTAGGTCACGTCTCCTTGGCGGCGTCCTGAACCGACGTGATCCATTCGTCCATCGTTTGCCACTGATCGAGCAACCAACGCTTTCGATCAGGCTCGCCACTGGGGATGTCGGTTGCCGCCACACGCCAGAACTTCACTGAGATCTTCTGGCCCACCATCCCGCCGCCCCAGATGTCCTTGAGGTGAGCGAAACCGCCGAGACCGTGGTGAGCGCAGAAAACGACATCGATGCCCGTATCCAGGAGGGCCAGCGGACCGCCGAAGCGAGGGGGCAGGAGGTTCCGGAAATCCTTGGCCCTGGCGAACAGGTCGGGATCTCGTTTCTCGAGCCGCTTCAGGATCCGCCTCTTCTTCTCTTCGGTGAACCTGGTTCCCTCAGGGAAGATCAACACTCCGCCGTCGTCGTCGAGACCTTCCGCCAGACCGGCGATTCGAGCGGCTTCCTCGTCGGGATCTCGCGACGTTCGCGACACGAAGTAGTTGGGGAGTCGGTTCCCTCCAACGTCGAGAGCCGGGTCGGCGAGCAGTTCGCGCTTGATGACCCACCGCAGCTTCATGTTCTCCCGATCAGTGATGAGAAGTGCCGGCAGCAGATTGTCGACAATCGAGGCGTGCCGGAACATGGCGATGATCGGCCCGGGACGCACGAGTTCGTGGCCTTCGATGGACATGTCGAACCCGAACAGCCCCCCGACCGATGCAAAGAGGGACCGTGCCCACCACCGCTGCACCCGATAGGCGTTGTGAACCATCGAGTCTTTTCGCCGGCCGAACCCGGCGGCAATCCAGTTGAGGAACATCCACATGACGCCACCGGTCGAAATGGCAAGAAATGCCCACATGAAGAGGATCATCCGGACAGCAACGAAGGGCTTTCGTGCGGTGATCCATCGAACGACATCGACGAGCAACGCCACGACGACGAGAAGCGGCAGCGTCACCGTTGTGAGGATGAGGAACAGGAACAGCCGGGGGATGGTGACCAGCCTCCGGCGGATCCGGGCTCCGCGGGGTTCGGTTCGCGAATCGATGCTCACGTTGCCACGCTAGGCGGTGTCCGGGGGTTGCGGGCGATCAGTGGTCTTGCGGGGCGCGCTGCTTCTCGGTCTCGAGGAACTTCTCGTACTTGCGCTCGGTCATCCCGCTGCTGTCGATGAAGTACGACAATGTATGGAAGCCAAGCGCCACCCCCCACGGGATTGTGGTCCAGTAGGCCCAGTCGAGGCCGTTGCCTCCGTTGATGTCGATGAACCACAGGAAGGCGTTGACCACGACGAATGTCCCGATGTGCCACATCAGGCCGTAGTACGCCTTGGCTCGTTTCCGGGCCCGCGCCTCAGGTGTGCTCTCCACGACAGTCCTCCTCGAGCATGCTGTGCCCAGGATGAGCGGCGAGTTGCCGGGGTGCCAGGGGCGTTCGCCCCTGGCGTCTTCTACTCCTCGTAGACGTGGACCACGAACATGAACGTCGTGGATTCACCGTCGCTGGTCACGGTGATGGGGAACGGGTCCCCGTCGGGAGCGTCGGTGAGCCACACCTTGAGGTGCCACTCACTGCCCGAGGTCACCATGTCGGCCGATCCGTAGTCGGAAGTGGCGACGATGACCGTCCCGGGCTCCGCCGTCCCGTAGAACTTGGCGTACGGCTCAGGCGAGTCGCTGGCCTCATTCCACTGGTGGACCGTGAACTCCACCGGTGCCGGGTTCCAAACGAAGTCGAACTCAGCGCGGTGGTCGCCCGACTCCACAACCACGATGAACTGCTCATTGGGTGAGGCCTCCGGGAACTTGACCTTCTTCTCCCAGAACCCCTTCGAATCTGCGACGGTCTCGCCGGCGCCGTTCGCAGACCAGATCACCACCACCGACCCAGGGTCGGCCGTGCCGTGGAACACGTCGTACGCGAAGGTGGCGCTGCACGACCCATGGACCTGGTTCGCTGTGAACGCTACGTCCGTCGGCGTTTCGTCCTTCGGCTTGTCCTCTTCGGGTGCCTCGTACGTGACCTTCACGGAGGCGATGGCCTTGTTCCCGGCGGTGTCGTATGCATAGAACGTCGCCGTGTTGCCGCCCGGCGACAGGATCAGCTTGATGGACCAGTTGCCTGCGGCGTCGACGTCGGCCTCGTAGCCGGCTGCCATAACGGTCGATCCGGGCTCGGTCTCACCGGAGAAGGTGATCGTCTTGGTGTCGAAGACAGCGCCGTCCTCGGGAGAGGTGATGACCAGCTCAGGAGGGGTGGTGTCGCCGTCTTCGGGGGCTTCGTCCTTGGCCGGCTCGTCCTTGGCCGATTCGTCCTTGGCCGGCTCGACTGCCTCGGGTTTCTCATCTGCGCCTTGGGCGATCGGCACGAGCCCATCGTCGCCAACAAGCGACGTCTCGGTCTCGGGTTCCTGGACGAAGACCGACTGCGCGGCCACAGCCATGCCCCCGATCCCCACAACCAAGACGAATGCAATCAGCCCAGCCAGCCACGGTCGACGTGTCATCGAGTTGTCCCCTTTTTCTCCGCTCCTGAGGTGATCGGCGAAATCGTGTCCATTTCTTGAACGCGCGTGGGGACTATTTCCGCGCATAGTCCTAGGTTTACATCGTGCCCGATCGCTCCATCGTGTGGTTCCGCCGCGACCTGCGTTTGGGGGAGAACCCGGCCTGGGCTCATGGCACCCTCGACTCGACGACGGTTCTGCCGCTGTTCGTCGTCGATCCGACGCTGATGCGGAGTGCCGGTGACTACCGCCGCACCCAGCTCGTCGCTCACCTGAGAGCGCTCGATGAGCAGCTTCGGGCGCGCGGAGGCCGGCTTCATGTCGTCGAGGGCGATCCCGTCGACGTTGTGGCTCGAATCGCCGGCGACTCCGCGGTGTATTGGAACGACGATTACACCCCGTATGCCCGCCAACGGGACAGCGCAGTTTCCGCCGCGCTCGGCGATCGGGTGCAGCGGTTTCCCGGGAGTGTCGTCCAGGCACCGGGAACGCTGCTCACAGGCGCCGGCAATCCCTATCGGGTCTTCACCCCGTACTCCAAGCGTTGGTTCGAGGCGCCGGTCCATCGTGCGCCGGATGAGGGGAACGCGGCGGTGTCCGATGATCCGGGCTCAGGTATCCCCGACGCCGGCGAGCCGCTGATGGCCGGAGGGGAGCTCGCCGCGATAGAACGCCTCGAACGGTTTGTGGCAGAAGTCGATGTCTACCCCGAGACTCGGGATCGCCCCGACCTCGATGCAACGAGTCGACTGTCGGCAGACCTCAAGTTTGGGACGCTGTCACCGGTGCAGGTCATCGGCCGGATCGGCTCGGCCTCCGATGGTGCTCGCGCCTTTGTCCGGCAGCTGTGCTGGCGTGACTTCTACGCCACGGTGATGGATGCCTTCCCACACACTGTCGGTGCGGCGATGCGGCCTGAGTACGACGCCATCAAGTGGCGCAACGACCAGGAGGAATTCGAGGCCTGGTGTGCAGGGCGCACCGGCTACCCGATCGTCGATGCCGGAATGAGGCAGCTCTCAGGAGAAGGCTGGGTCCACAACCGGGTACGGATGATCGTGGCGTCCTTCCTCGTGAAGGACTTGCTCGTGGACTGGCGGATGGGAGAGCGGTTCTTCAGGCAGTGGCTGGTAGATGGCGATGTCGCCCAGAACGTGGGCAACTGGCAATGGGTGGCCGGCACAGGGGCCGATGCGTCTCCCTACTTCCGGATCTTCAACCCGGTGACCCAGTCGAAGAAGTCCGACCCGAACGGCGACTACATCAGGCGCTGGGTCCCAGAACTATCGGAGCTGGGAAACGCACACATCCACTCCCCATGGGAGTCGGGGCCTCTCGAGTTGGCCGCGGCGGGGATATCTCTTGGAGACACCTATCCATTACCGATTGTTGATCACGGCGAAGCTCGGGAGCGGTGTCTCCAGGTGTATCAGGCAGCTCGCACACGAGCCTGATAGTCCGCCATGATCGCCGGACCTTCTGCTCTTGGGAACGGGCAGATCAGGCGTCGAGCCACAGGTACAGCGGGTCGTTTGCGGAAGACACGACACCACCGGCGACCTCTTCGGTGATGGCGAACCCGACCACATCGCCGCTCACCTGGAATGGGGTGATACCGGGGTCATTGCCCATGACGCCGGCAGAAAGCACTGTGTCGCCGACGATGGCCCACAGCTGATAGGTCCGGTCATCGGCGAGAGCGGGGAGTGCGTCCGACAACACATACCCGATGCCTTCTTCGGTCATCACCAGCTGGACGCTGGCTGCGTTGCCGGCAGGGTCGGCGAGGGTGACGACGGCCGAGCCAGGAGCAGTGATCGCCGCCTGTGCAGCTTGGTCGACTGGGTCGGCCTGCATGGCTGTCGTGAGGTCTTCGATGCGTCGGTCCTGGTCGATGACGCGGACCGCCAACACGGCGGAGAGGGCCACCGCGGCGACGGAGACGGCGGCGACGGCGCGGGTCACCCACGAGGAGCGCCGTACGGGCACGAATTGCATCTCGGGCGCCGCCTCGCCGTCGATGGCTGCTGCGATGTTGTCCCAGACTGCCGGCGATGGGGTGGACGGCGACGCCTCGACGGCCTCGGCGAGGATGGCGGCGACCTCGAGATGGTCTGCGAGCTCCGCAGCTAGTGCTGGATCAGCCTCGGCGGCGCGTTCGATCCTTCGGCGTTCGATCTCGTCGACGGCGTCGAGGGCGTATGCCCCAGCCAGTTCTTCAGGTGTTGGTGTCGTCATGGCATCACGCCCAATGCTGATAGTTGAACCTTGAGCCGTTTCATTCCGGTGCGGATTCGGCTCTTGACTGTGCCCTCGGGTTGGCCGAGGCGCTCGGCGACCTCTCGATAGGTGAGGCCGCCGAAGTAGGCGAGTTCGATAGCAGAGCGTTCGTCGCTCGAGAGCTCCATCAGCGCTTGCCGGATCTCTGCGGAGGCAACGTTCTGCCACACAGACCCTTCGACGGATTCCTGAGGCTGCGGCGCGATGGCGGCTTCACGCTCCTCGCGTGTCTTGCGAGCTCCCTCAGATCGGATCATGTCGATGGCGCGCCCATGAGTGTCGGAGAGCAGGAACGACCGCAGCTTCCCGCGCTCGGGGTCGAAGCGCTGTGGTTTGTGCCACAGGCGAAGGAAGATCTCCTGGGTCACCTCTTCGGCGAGCTCCCGGCTCCTGATCACACGGCGTGCCAACGCAAAGACGGCTCCGCCATGCCGGTTGTACGCCTCGGCGAGCGCGTCTTGGTCGTATCGCCCAATGGCGACAGCGAGCGCTGAGTCGGAGGTGGTGGAATCCATGTCAGGTATACGGAGTCGAAGAAGCTGCGGATGACCGTAGATGCTCCAGGCATTCCGCGTGGAAATCGCGTTGGGGAGTACCTGTAGCCTGATCCCATGCCCCCCGCCCCCAGTTTCGACCATGTCGACTGGCCAGCCGGCTCCGAAGGCCGCCCGGTCGTGATCGGAATCGCCGGAGGCTCGGGTTCGGGAAAGTCCACGATCGTCGACGCGATCGCGGAAGCGACGGGGGGACGGGTGGGGCTTCTCGCTCACGACGCCTACTACCGCGACAACGCGCATCTCGAACTCGAGAAGCGAGCCGCCATCAACTACGACCATCCAGACTCGCTCGAGTCCGAGTTGCTGGTCGAGCACCTGGCCGCACTGCGTACAGGCCTGTCGATCGACAAGCCGGTGTATGACTTCTCAACCCACTTGCGCACCGGAGAGACGGTGCGGGTCGAACCTGCCCCGGTGGTGATCGTCGAGGGGATCCTCGTGCTCGTCGAGCCGGATCTGAGAAGGCTGATGGATCTCAAGATCTTCATCGATACCGACCCCGATATCCGGGTGTTACGAAGGCTGCAGCGAGACATCGCCGAACGCGGCCGGGACCTCGAGTCGATCATCGCCCAGTACGAGGAGACCGTGCGGCCGATGCATCTTCAGTTCGTCGAGCCGTCGAAGCGCTACGCCGACATCATCATCCCGGAGGGATACAACCCGCCGGCGGTGGCGACTGTGGTGTCCATGATCAACCGGGTGCTCGGGAGCAGCTGAGACCTACAGCCGATGGAGGATGGCCTCGATCGACCGGATCGCGTTCTGAGCGAATATCCGGTGCCCCTCATCGGAGGCGTGGAACTGATCGGCGGCGAAAGCTTCCTCGGGCCTGTCGGTGAAGTAGGCCCACGAAGGGTGTTCCCATGCGTCGGTCTTGACCACCCGATCGAAGCGATCACACGCACGGGAGATTGCCCTGTCGATCGCCTTCCCGCGCATACGGGCAAAGGCACGCAGCGGATCGGACAATCGGGGAATCGTCCCCAGATCGCCGACTCCTGAGAACAGGACGGCCTTGGTGTGGGGAAGCAATGCCTCCAAGAGCTCGGCGACGGTGTCTTCGAACTGCTTGAGGGTGGTTGCCCGAAGCGCATCGTTGGCCCCTACGGAGAGCAGCACGAGATCGGGTTGGTAGCTGATCGCCGATTCCAGCTGAGTGTCGATGACGTCGCGAACCTTGGAGCCCCCTACGGCCAGCGAGTGGAGATCCACGTGGTATTCGTTGGAGAGGTGGTGGGCGACACGACGAGACCATGCGTTGTCGAGGTGCACACCCGGAGCGGTGACTGAACTGTCCCCCATAGCCGCGACCTTGAGGAGGGGACTCGAGGGGTCACCGAATCTGCCCGAAGGATCCTGGTTGTCCAGCGACGGCAGGTCCGGTCGGTATGCAGCCCGCAGGATTTGTGCCACCACGATGCCGACGGCACCGACGGCGACAGTTGGGATGACTCTGGCAAGCAGTTTCACGCTCATAGATTCTACGAGGGACGAGTGGAGGCTTCCGTCGTCGGCTCGTGGAGCGCCGTCTCGTAG
>JABDMN010000229.1 GCA_013001485.1 Acidimicrobiia bacterium | reverse complement strand
TCGTGGCAGAGGTCGCCCAGCACCTCGGCGGAGGCCGTGTTCGTGCCGTCGCCATGCAGGGAACCGATGGACTGACCCGTGGCGCCGAGGTTCGCAATACCGGTTCGCCGATTTCGGTGCCGGTTGGCGATGCCACTCTGGGCCACATCTTCAACGTGCTCGGCGAGCCGCTCGATGTCGAGGCCGGCTCGATCACCTTTGACGAGCGCTGGCCGATTCACCGTCCCGCTCCTGGCTTCGATCAGCTCGACGCCCAGACCGAGATGTTCGAGACCGGCATCAAGGTCATCGATCTCCTGGCTCCCTACGTGAAGGGCGGCAAGATCGGCATGTTCGGCGGTGCCGGCGTCGGTAAGACCGTCGTCATCCAGGAGATGATCCACCGCGTCGCAACCCAGCACTCCGGTGTCTCGGTGTTCGCCGGGGTGGGGGAGCGGACCCGTGAGGGCAACGACTTGTTCCTCGAGATGGCCGAGTCGGGCGTCATCGATTCTGCGGCCCTGGTGTTCGGCCAGATGGACGAGCCACCCGGGGTGCGTCTCCGCGTCGCCCTGTCTGCGCTGACCATGGCCGAGTACTTCCGGGACGAGCAGGGCCAGGACGTGCTGCTGTTCGTCGACAACATCTTCCGATTCACCCAGGCCGGTTCTGAGGTATCGACCCTGCTGGGCCGGATGCCTTCCGCCGTGGGGTACCAGCCGACGCTGGCCGATGAGATGGGTGTGCTCCAGGAGCGCATCACGTCGGTGAAGGGCAAGTCGATCACGTCGTTGCAGGCCATCTACGTGCCTGCCGACGACATCACCGACCCGGCTCCGCACACCGCGTTCGCTCACCTCGACGCCACCACGGTGTTGTCTCGCCAAATCGCATCGTTGGGTATCTACCCGGCTGTCGACCCGCTCGACTCCACGAGCCGGATCCTCGACCCCCGAATCGTCGGTGACGACCACTACAACACGGCGCGTGACGTCCAGCAGGTGCTGCAGCGCTACAAGGACCTCCAGGACATCATCGCCATCCTTGGCATCGACGAGCTGTCCGAGGAGGACAAGCTCATCGTGTCCCGGGCTCGCAAGATCCAGCGGTTCCTGTCCCAGGCGTTCTACGTAGCTGAGCAGTTCACCGGCGCTCCCGGAGTCAACGTGCCGCTCGAAGAGAGCATCAAGAGCTTCCGGATGATCCTCGATGGCGAGGTCGATCACCTGCCGGAGCAGGCCTTCTACATGACCGCCGGCATCGACGATGTGTTCCGCAAGGCCAAGGAGCTCGAGGCAAGCTGATGGCAGGTCATCCGCTCTTCCGCGTCGACATCGTCACCCCCGAGGCGACGATCTGGACGGGCGAGGCCGAGTTCATCTCCGCCCGCACCACGGAGGGCGATATCGGCATCTACGCCGGACATGAGCCGACGATGGCCGCCCTCGCTACCGGCCCCGTTGCCATCCACACCGAGGATGTCGTGGTTTCGGCCGGAGTTCACGGAGGGTTCCTGCAGATCTTCGAGGAGACCGTCACGCTGTTGACGGACCGGGCCGAGATCACCGAGGGATCACATGAGGAAGCTCTCCGAGTGGCTCGGGAACTGGCGGCGGTCGAGGAGACCCTGGCCGACCTCTAGGAGGTCAGAGGATGCGCAGCCACGCCGGCAACATCGCCGACGCTGCGGAACGAGTACCCGATTGTGTGATGGCTGCTGCGGGCGCTTCGATCGTGGTGCCCAGCACCTGAACGTCGGGGGTCAATGCGATCACAAGGTCAGCTGACTCACCGGCGGCCAGCTCGTCGATTACCCACACATCGATCGCAGGATCGCCGACCGTGCCCGGGGGAAGCGTGATCCCCACCTCGAAGGCGGTGATCGTCGTCTCTCCGCTGTTCCACACCGAGTAGGTGAGCACGTCGGGTCCAGCGCCGTCTGCGGTGAGACAGCACAACGATGACGTCACGATGACGTCCGTTGGCTCTTGCGCCACCGCGGGAGCGGCGATCATGAGCATGGCGATGATCAGCGCGATCACCCGATGCATGGTCCCTACCTCGACTTGACTGGGCGGAATAGTAGCTAGTCACCCTCAGTAGTCAACCGACCACAATGCGGAGCACGATTGTCGCCTGACCGAGGGCCGAGGAGACGCTAGTGGCCTAGCCTCCGTCCCCATGAACATCACCGCGTACGCACCCGAGTACTTCGACGACGTCAACCGGCAGTGGAACGAAGTCGGATGGGTCGAAGCCGGCAACGAACGAGAGACCAAGGCACAGCGCACCTGGTTGTCGATGGGGAACGGCAGCGTCGCCCTCGTCGATGGGCACGCCGAGGCTTTCGGCCATTGGGCGCCAGGGAGCGTCTGGTACGTGGATCGCCCGATCTCGCTGTGCGCAGTCACCGCGATAACGACAAGCAGAGTGGCGAGGCGCCAGGGCCTGGCGACGGCGCTCACGGCGCGGGCGCTGCGGCAAGGCAAAGAAGCAGGGTTCACGCTTGCCGGTCTCGGAATCTTCGACCAGGGCTTCTACGACCGTTTCGGGTTCGGCACCAGCTCATACGAGCACAGATTCTCGTTCGACCCGGCGTCATTGAAGATCGAATCGTCCAGCCGGACACCGGTCCGGCTGTCG